>NZ_JBHSQJ010000022.1:0-49363 GCF_042658505.1 Streptacidiphilus monticola
ACCGCGGCGACCAGCCTCTGTCCATGCCGGCGTGCGTGCCGCCGGCTCAGCCCTCGTTGACGGCGGTGTCGCCGAAGGCCGGGTTCAGCAGGCCGATCACGTTGCCGGTGACACCGGAGACGTTGACCGGGACGTGGACGGGCACCTGGCCCAGGTTGCCCGAGCCGACGCCGGGGGAGTCGGCGGCGCTGCCGGTCGCCTGGGAGCTGGCGAATGCGGCGCCGGCACCGCCGGCGACCACGCCGACGGCGACGGCGGTGAGGGCAGCGCCCTTGACCGCGTTCTTCATGTCAACCTCCGTGGGTAGAAGTCCCGCTCCGCGAGCGGGCACCCCGCACAACTCCCGCGCCGGGCGCGAAGTCACCGTCGCACCGTCAATTCACCCTGAGGCCCCCGCCGTTGACCCGATCGGATGACTGCGGCGCTGCGGGCATTTCCTGGAACCGGTCGGCTCGTTGGCATTCCCGAGGTCCGAAAAGGACACGAACCGATACGCGAAGGATTAATCGCATGAACAGCAAGCGCGGAATTCTGGTCTCCGCCGGTGTGGTCTCCCTGCTCGCGGCCGGCGCCGGTGTCGCCGCCGCCAGCTCCACCGCGACCGGTGCCGCGACCAACTCCCCCGGCGTGCTGTCCGGCAACCTGATCCAGGTCCCGGTCCACGTCCCGGTCAACGTCTGCGGCGACACCGTGAACGTGATCGGCGCGCTCAACCCGGCTTTCGGCAACTCCTGCGAGAACGAGGGCTGAGCACCCGCCGCTCGAGCCCCTCCGCTCCCCGAGGACACCCGGGAGCAGAGGGGCTCGCGGCTTCGGCACCCGCGGCGCACCCGCGCCGCGTCCGGCCCGCGCGCTGGGCTGGACGAGTGGTGCTGACGCCGCTGACGTGCCCTGCCGAGGCGCAGGGTCGTTAGCCGACATGTCCGCTCCACACGGGACGGGCACGAGATACAGAAGGACTTCCCCCATGAGCAACGTCAAGAAGGCCGCGGCGCTCTCCGCCGCCGCTGCTGCCCTGACCCTCGCCGGCGGCGGTGCCGCCATGGCCAGCTCCACCGCGACCGGCACCGCCGCCAACTCCCCCGGCGTGCTGTCCGGCAACAACATCGCCGTTCCGGTGCACGTGCCGGTGAACGTCTGCGGCGACACCGTCAACGTCATCGCGCTGCTGAACCCCGCGTTCGGCAACACCTGCGTCAACAACGGCTGAAACTGGAGTCGATCATGCTGAAGAAGACCGCTGCCGTCGCCACCGCGGCGGCCGGCCTCGCCCTCGCGGGCGCGGGCGTCGCCGCTGCGGACGCCACCGCGACCGGCGCCGCCTCCGACTCCCCCGGCGTGCTGTCCGGCAACCTGATCCAGGTCCCGGTCCACATCCCGGTCAACGTCTGCGGCGACACCGTGAACGTCATCGGTGCGCTCAACCCCGCGTTCGGCAACACCTGCGTGAACGAGACCCCGCCCTGCTGAGCAGTCGCGGAAGCACCGCCGCCCCGGCCCGACCGGGGCGGCGGCCCGACTCCCGAGGTCTCCCTCGGGAACTCCCTGAGGAATGAAGGTGCGCGAGATGTCCCGGAAGCGCCGGTTCCTGAGCGGGGTCGCGCTCGTGCTGGCCGGTGCGGCCGCCCCCGCCCCCGCGTTCGCCGCGAACCAGGTCCAGTCCCCCGAGATCGCCCCCGCGCTGGGCGGTGTCTCCGGTGCGCTGCCCTACGCGGTGCACCCGCTCGAGGCGCTGCGCCTCGACCCCATGGCCAACTCCTCCGCCGACCCGCTGGACAACGGCGTCGCCGTCCAGCCGGACAACGGCGTCCCGGAGGTCTCCTCGCTGCCGGTCACCTCCCCGCTGAGCAACGGCGGAGGCGTCGGCAGCCTCCTGGGCGGCCTGGGCAACTGAGCCCTCGCACCGCCCGAACAGAGTTTCGCCCGCTACGGCCCCGTCCTCCTTGGCCGTAGCGGGCGAATCGTTTCTGGCGCTCTCTTTGCGGGCGCTCCCTTTACCGACGAGCCGTCAGCTTGGCGAGCCGTCAGCCTGGCGGGCCGTCAGCCCGCCTGGTGCAGTGCGCCGTTGGCGCTGGCGATGACCCCGTCGAGCGGCTGCAGCAGCGACGCGTCCGAGGTCTTCTGGTCCACCGACAGCCGACCGCCGGGGCTGGTCTGCATGGTCGGGGCCTGCACCGCGGGGGCGAGGTGGTCCAGGTCCAACTGGGGCAGCGTCTGGTCGGCCGGCATCGCCCGGGTCATCCCCGGTCCGTCGTAGCTGACGGGGTGGCCCAGGCCAAGGCCCGCGCCGAGGCCGTGCACCGGCGCGGCAGGCAGGCCCAGGTGCGCGGCGTCGTCCGCGAGCGTGCCGGTGGTGGTGGGCAGCGGAGCCGAGAGGTCCAGCGCCGGGGTCCGGTCGCCGGTCTGCAGCGGCGGCACCAGCGGGTCCGGCACCAGGTCGGGACCGGCGCCCTGACCCGCCGTGGTCGGCGGGGCGAGCGGGCTCGCCGGGATCGCGCCCTGCACCCCCGCCGAGGAGGGCTTGCCGGTGATGTGCTCGAACAACCCGCCGAGCGGCACCGTGAAGGGCACCTGCTCGGGGGCCACCTGCTGCTCCACCGCCTGGGCCTGCTCCGGCGTCATCCCGGCCGCGTGTGCGGCGGTGGCGCCGGCCACGGCGAGGGCGGGGGCCGAGACGCACGCGGTGAGCGCGGCGGCCGCTCTGATCGACTGCATCCTGCTCATGCTCAACATTTCCGTTCCGTGTACGGGGACAGGCAGTACCGACCGATTGAAGCGGCGCCCCGGCCCGCAGAAACGGTTCCGCCACTCCTTCGAGGGATCGACGGGCCGTCAATTCACCTGTTTGCCACGGAATTCCGCCCGGTCGAATGACCCCGGAAACGGCGTGAAGCTGACCGGGAATCCCCCGTTCGGAGGCGCAACCGGCACTTCCCGGTCTCGTTGAACCCGACGACACGGGCGCTGAATGGCGCCCGCCTCAGAAAGGTAATCCCGTGCTCAAGAAGACCCTCGCCGCTGTCGGGCTCACCGCGGCCGCCATCGCCGCCGGTGCCGCCCCCGCCTCCGCCATCGGTGACGCGGACGGCTCGGCGCTGTCCTCCCAGGGCGCCGGCGGCACCAACGTGACCGGCACGTGGGGCGACAACAGCCCCAACTTCCACTTCCTGGACAACCCGAACATCTGCCTGCCGGAGATCCACCACGTCCAGGTCGGCGCCATCCCGGTCCAGGTCGACGTGCCGGTCGGGAACCAGCAGCTGCACCAGACCTGCAACGTCGGCCAGCCGACGCAGTCGAACGGCGACGCCCCCCTGTCGCACCTGATCGGCTGACCTTCCCCCTCTTCCCCAGCTCACGCTCACCCCGAGGAGCAATCTCATGATCAAGAAGGCTCTCGCCGGCGCCGGCCTCGTCGCCTCCGCCATGGCCTTTGCCGCCGCCCCCGCCTCCGCCATCAGCAACGCGGACGGCTCCGCCCTGTCCACCCAGGGCAACGGCGGCACCAACGTGACCGGTACCTGGGGCGACAACAGCCCGAACTTCCACACGCTGGACAACCCGAACATCTGCCTGCCGGAGATCCACCACGTCCAGGTCGGCCTCATCCCGGTCCAGGCGGACGTGCCGGTCCTCAACCAGCAGAACCACCAGATCTGCAACGTCGGCCAGACCACCCAGGCCAACGGCGACGGCCCGCTGTCGCACCTGATCGGCTGAGACATGCTGAAGAAGGCTCTGTCAGTCGTCGGAACCGCCGCCGCGGCCCTCTCCGTGGCCACGGGTTCGGCCTTCGCCCTGGGCGACACGGACGGCGGCGCGCTGTCCAGCCAGGGCGACGGCGGCACGAACATCACGGGGACCTGGGGCGACCACAGCCCCAACTTCCACGTGCTGGACAACCCGAACATCTGCCTGCCGGAGATCCACCACGTCCAGGTCGGCCTGCTGGTCCCGGTCCAGGCGGACGTCCCGGTCGGCAACCAGCAGTTGCACCAGATCTGCAACGTCGGCCACTCGACCCAGTCGAACGGCGACGGGGCGGCATCGCACCTCGTGGGCTGAGCCACGAACGCTCCGCGCGGGCGGCCGGTGAGACCATCTCCCGGCCGCCCGCTGTGCTGTGCCCGGAAGGATCCTGAACATGATCGACGTCGCCGCTCCGCGCCGGCCGGGCGCCCTGCTTCCCCACGGCATGTCACGTGCCCGTCGGGGGATCCGGTGAGCGGCACCGCCGGACGCCCGGCGGCTCCGCGGACCGGGCCGGCTCAGCCGGCCTTCGGGGTCACCGCAGGGTCCGGGCCACCTCGACGGCCCAGTAGGTGAGGATCTGCTCGGCACCGGCGCGGCGGATGGAGGTGAGGGTCTCCAGGATGGTGCGCTCGCGGTCGATCCAGCCGTTGGCCGCGGCGGCCTCGACCATCGCGTACTCGCCGGAGACCTGGTAGGCCGAGACCGGGACCGGGCTGGCGTCGGCGACCTCGCGGAGAATGTCGAGATAGGCCATGGCGGGCTTCACCATCACCATGTCCGCGCCCTCGGCGACGTCCAACTCCAGCTCGCGGAGCGACTCCCGGGCGTTGGCAGGGTCCTGCTGGTAGGTCTTGCGGTCGCCCTTGAGGGAGGACCCGACCGCCTCGCGGAACGGACCGTAGAACGCGGAGGCGTACTTCGCGGTGTAGGCGAGGATCGACACGTCCTGGTGCCCGGCCTCGTCCAGCGCCTCCCGGACGACCCGGATCTGACCGTCCATCATCCCGGAGGGCCCGACCACGTGGACGCCCGCGTCCGCCTGGACCCGGGCCATCTCGGCGTAGCGCTCCAGCGTGGCGTCGTTGTCCACGGTCCCGTCTGCGGTGAGCACGCCGCAGTGGCCGTGGTCGGTGTACTCGTCCAGGCACAGGTCCGACATGACGACGACCTGGTCGCCCACCTCGCTGACGACGTCGCGGATGGCCTGCTGCAGGATGCCGTCCGGGTTGGTGCCCTCCGAGCCGACCGCGTCCTGCACGGCGGGCACGCCGAAGAGCATGATGCCCCCGACCCCGGCCTCGGCGGCCTCGACGGCCGCCCGGCGGAGGGTGTCCCGGGTGTGCTGCACCACGCCGGGCATGGCGGTCAGCGGCTGCGGCTCGGAGATCCCCTCACGGACGAACGCGGGAAGGATCAACTCGGCGGGGTGCAGCCGCGTTTCGGCGACGAGCCGCCGCATGGCGGGTGAGACCCGCAGCCGACGCGGACGGATGAAAGGGGACTCGATTCCCATGGTGTGCCCTCACTCACTCAGTTGAGGCCCCGGCGACGCGAAGCGTCCGCGGGCCGTCTGCCAGGCGCCCCCACCGCGAGCAACGCACCACCCACGGGGGTCCGGCCCCGACCAGGACGAACCTCCCTGGGTGGTGGGCTGGTCGCGCCCACGCGGGGGAGCCGCACGGGTTCACAGCCTCGCCCCCGGCGGCTGCGCCGCCTGGGCAGGTCGCAAGCTAACGGGCCTTCCGGCGGCTGCCCGGGCGGCGTTCGCTGGGGCGGTAGACCGGCTCGCCGGCCGACAGCGCGGCGTCGCGGCGCTGCGCGCCGAACTCGGCGAGAGCGTCCGCGAGTGCGGCGACGGACGGGGCCGGGGACAGGACGTCCACGCGGAGCCCGTGCTCCTCGGCCGTCTTCGCCGTCGCGGGACCGATGCAGGCGATCACGGTCACGTTGTGCGGCTTGCCCGCGATGCCGACCAGGTTCCGAACCGTCGACGACGAGGTGAAGACCACCGCGTCGAAGCCGCCGCCCTTGATGGCCTCACGGGTCTCCGCCGGGGGCGGCGAGGCGCGGACGGTCCGGTAGGCCGTCACGTCGTCGACCTCCCAGCCCAGTTCGACGAGTCCGGCGACCAGCGTCTCGGTGGCGATGTCGGCGCGCGGCAGCAGCACCCGGTCGATCGGGTCGAAGACCGGGTCGTAGGGCGGCCAGTCCTCCAGCAGGCCCGCGGCGCTCTGTTCCCCGCTGGGGACCAGGTCGGGCTTGACGCCGAAGTCCACCAGGGCCTGGGCCGTCGTCTCGCCGACCGCCGCGACCTTGATGCCCGCGAACGCCCGCGCGTCCAGCCCGTACTCCTCGAACTTCTCCCGCACCGCCTTGACCGCGTTCACGGAGGTGAAGGCGATCCACTCGTAACGGCCGGTCACCAGGCCCTTGATGGCCCGCTCCATCTGCTGCGGGGTCCGCGGCGGCTCGACCGCGATGGTCGGCACCTCCTTGGGGACCGCGCCGTAGCCGCGGAGCTGCTCGCTCAGCGCGCCGGCCTGGTCCTTGGTGCGGGGGACCAGGACGTTCCAGCCGAACAGGGGCTTGGTCTCGAACCAGGACAGCTCCTGACGGTGCGTCACGCCCTCGCCGACGACGGCTATCACGCTGCTCTGCGGGTCCACCGGAGCGGACACCGGCGACGGCAGCACCTTCAGCGCCTTGAGCTCGGCGGCCAGCGTGCCCAGGGTCGCGCACCAGGTGCGCTGCCTGGTCGTGGTGCCGCCCAGCGTCACCGAGACCGGGGTGTCGGGCTTGCGGCCGTGCGCGACCAGCGTCTGGGCCTGGGCGGGCAGGGAGCCCAGGACCGAGCGGACGACCAGCGTGGCGTCGCTGCCGCCCAGTTCGTCCCAGACGGCGTCGGGGAGGAGGCCGGTGGCCTCGACGAAGCGGACGTCCGCGCCGGTGCCGGCGCGCAGCGGGACGCCGGCGTAGGCGGGCACGCCCACGGACTGGGCGATGCCGGGCACCACCTCGAACGGCACGCCGGCGCGGGCGCAGGCCAGCATCTCCTCGGCGGCGCGGCCGTCCAGGCCGGGGTCGCCGTCGACGGTGCGGACCACGCGCTTGCCGGCCTTGACCGCGGCGAAGAAGCGGCTGACGGTGTCGACCGCGGCCGCCGCACCGTCGCCGAGGACGGCGTCGTCGTCGAGGACGAAGGTGTCGGCCAGGTCCGCGCCGTGCAGTTCGACGTTCTCGCGGCAGTGGGCGCGGACCGCCTCGGCGGTCAGCGGGTCGGCCACCAGGACGTCCGCGGAGGCCAGCACCTCGACCGCGCGCAGGGTCAGCAGACCGGGGTCGCCGGGGCCGGCGCCCAGGAAGGTGATCTGGCCGCAGCCGGTTCGCGGGGCGGGAAGGTTCTGCACGGTGCTGGTCCCAATACTGCTCGTGGGGCTCACTTGATTCGCTCCCCCATCAGACCGGCGGCGCCCTCGGCGAGCATCCGGGCCGCGAGCGCGCGACCCAGCTCCTCGGGCGATCCCGTGCCGGTGGCGGACAACTGGACGACGGTGGCTCCGTCGACGGTGCCGACGAGGGCCCGCAGGGTGGTCTCGCCCTGCGGGGTACTGGAGGCGAGCGCGCCGACCGGGGCGGAGCAGCCGGCCTCCAGGGCGGCCAGCAGGGCGCGTTCGGCGGTGACCGCGGCCCGGGTCGGAGCGTGGTCCAACGCGGCCAGGGCACTGGCCAGTTCGGCGTCCGCGGCGGAGCACTCGACGGCGAGCGCACCCTGACCGGGCGCGGGGAGCATCAGCTCGCTGTCCAGGATCTGGGTGGCCTCGCCGAGGCGGCCCAGCCGGTTGAGGCCGGCGGCGGCGAGGACGACGGCGTCGAGCTCGCCGGAGGCGACGTAGCCGATCCGGGTGTCCACATTGCCGCGGATCGCGACGGACTCGATACTCGCGCCCGTCTCCCGCGCCCAGGAGTTGAGTTGGGCCAGGCGGCGGGGGGAGCCGGTGCCGATGCGGGCGGGGCGGCCGCTGTGCGCGGACTTCTCCACCAGCTCCTGCAGGCTCAGCCCGTCCCGGGCGACCAGCGCGTCGCGCGGGTCCTCGCGCTCGGGCACGGCGGCGAGCACCAGGCCCTCGGGGGCGGCGGTGGGCAGGTCCTTGAGCGAGTGCACGGCGAGGTCGATGTCGCCCGCGAGCAGCGCGTCGCGCAGCGCGGAGACGAACACGCCGGTGCCGCCGATCTGCGCCAGGGCCTCGCGGGAGGTGTCGCCGTAGGTGGTGATCTCCACCAGCTCCACCTGACGTCCGGTCAGTTCGGCGACGGCCTTGGCCACCATCCCCGACTGGGCCATGGCCAGCGCGCTGCGCCGGGTGCCGAGACGCAGCGGGGGGTGGTCGGTGCCGATTTGATCACTCATGAGATCATCCTGGGAGGACGGGCGGTGCTGATGCTCGAGACGGCTGCCGGGTCGAGGTCGAAGAGTTCGCGCAGGGCCTCGGCATAGGAGGAGCCGCCGGGTTCGGCGGCAAGCTGCTTGGCGCGCACGGTCGGTGAGTGCAGCAGCTTGTCCACCACGCGGCGGACGGTCTGCTGCAGTTCGGCGCGGGTGCGGTCGTCCAGCTCGGGCAGGCGCCCGTCGAGCCGGTCGAGTTCGGCGGCGACGACCTCGGACGCCATCGCGCGCAGGGCGACCACGGTCGGGGTGATCGCGGCGGCGCGCTGGGCCGCGCCGAATGCCTCGACCTCCTCGCCGACGATGCGGCGGACCACATCGACGTCGCGCGCCCCCGAGTCCGACCGCTGCGCGGCCTCGGCCAGCGTCTCCAGGTCCACCAGGTGCACGCCGTCGATCTCGTGGGCCTCGGCGGAGACGTCGCGCGGCATGGCCAGGTCGAGCAGGGCGAGCGGCGCGGTGCCGGGCGGGCGCTTGGCGGCGGCGGCCCGGATGTCGTCGGTGTCGAGCACGATCCCGGCCGCCCCGGTACAGGACACGACCAGGTCGGCCTCGGCCAGGGCCACCGCGACCTGGTCGAACGGGAGGGCGGTACCGCCGAGTTGGGCGGCGAGACGTTCCGCCTTCTCCTGGGTCCGGTTGGCGATCACCAGTTCGGCGACAGCTTCGCGGGCGAGCGTCGCCGCGGCGAGGCTGCTCATCGAACCGGCGCCGACGACCAGGGCGCGCTTGCCCGCGATCGGCCCGGCGGCCAGGGCGACCCGCTCCAGGCCGAAGGTGACCAGCGACTGGCCCGCCTTGTCGATGCCGGTCTCGCTGTGGGCGCGCTTGCCGACCCGGAGCGCCTGCTGGAACAGCTCGTTGAGGCTGCGTCCGGCGGTGTCCTGCTCCTGGGCGAGGGAGAGCGCGTCGCGCAGCTGCCCGAGGATCTGGCCCTCGCCGACCACCATCGAGTCCAGGCCGCAGGCCACCGAGAAGACGTGGTGGACGGCGCGGTCCTCGTAGTGGACGTACAGGTGCTGGGTCAGCTCGTCCAGGGCGACGCCGCTGTGCTCGGCGAGCAGCCCGGACAACTGCTCCAGGCCGGCGTGGAACTTGTCCACGTCCGCGTAGAGCTCGACCCGGTTGCAGGTGGAAAGCAGCGCCGCCTCCGCGACCGGCGCGGCCGCGGCCATGGCCTGCAGCAGCGCGTCGCGGGCGGCGCCGGTGAGGGAGGTGCGCTCGAGCAGGGCGACGGGCGCGCTGCGGTGGCTGAGGCCGACTACCAAGAGGCTCATCCGGCCGCCTCCTCCAGGGTCACGTGCGGGGCCGCGTGCTCCCGCGCCCGCCGCGAGACTACTGCGACAGAGGCCGCCTCGGGCGCAGCCACCGACTCGTCGGCGGACTTGCGCTGCTCATGGAAGGCGAGGATCTGCAGCTCGATCGACAGGTCCACCTTCCGCACGTCTACCCCGTCCGGGACGGAGAGAACGGTCGGCGCGAAGTTGAGGATGGAGGTGACGCCGGCCGCGACCAGCCGGTCGCAGACCTGCTGGGCGGCGCCGGGCGGGGTGGTGATCACACCGATGGACACCCGGTCCGCGGCGATGATCTCCTCCAACTCGTCCATGTGGCGCACCGGGAGGCCGGCGACCTGCTGCCCCGTCAGGTTGGGGTCGGCGTCCAGCAGGGCCGCGACGCGGAAGCCGCGGGAGGCGAACCCGCCGTAGTTGGCCAGGGCGTGGCCCAGGTTTCCGATGCCGACGATGACCACGGGCCAGTCCTGGGTCAGACCCAGCTCGCGGGAGATCTGGTAGACGAGGTACTCGACGTCGTAGCCGACCCCGCGGGTGCCGTAGGAACCGAGGTAGGAGAAGTCCTTGCGCAGCTTGGCCGAGTTGACACCGGCGGCCGCGGCGAGCTCCTCGGAGGAGACGGTGGGCACCGAGCGCTCGGACAGCGCGGTCAGCGCGCGCAGGTAGAGGGGAAGCCGCGCGACCGTGGCGTCAGGGATTCCCCGACCGCGCGAGCGGCGCTCGCCCGGGGTGGGGCTGCTGGGGGTGGATCGGCCAGTGGACACGATGCTCCTGCGGGTGAAGCTCGGCTGTGCACGCCAGGCTATGCGTTTGTGAACGCGTGCACAAAGATGATGTCCGATTTGTCCATAGGGAGTGACGCGCATCACGCCACCCCCGCGGAACCGGGCAGAACGCCGTACGGTACGGCGTACGCAGCGGGCCGGGGCAGGGTCGGACCCGAACGGGCACGCAGCGTCGGCCAGTTGAGCGCGGACGCGCGTTCGACGACGGCCCCGAGTTCGAGCCCTGCGGCCCGGGCCGGCATCACGCAGCGACGGAACAGGTCCGCGGTGGCCCGGGCGTCCCCGAGCGCGGTGTGCGCGTCGTGCGGAGGCAGCCCGAACGCCTCCAGGCAGGCCGCGAGCGAGCGGCCGCGGTGCGCGGACCCGAGGGCCCGCTCGGTGAGCGCCATGGTGCACAGCGTCCGCAGCTCCGGGAGCACGATGCCGATGCGCGCGAACTCACGCTGGAGAAACGCTTCGTCACAACGGACGTGATGACCTACGACCACGCGGCCGCGCAGGAGGGAGAGGAGCTTCGGCGCGATGTCCCGGAACCGGGGGGCGCCGACGACGTGCGACTGCTCGATCCGGTGCACCTCGGTGGGGCCGACGGGCCCCCGCGGATCGACGAGGGTGCTGAACTCGTCCTCGGTGCGAAGCAGGGGATAGTCGAGCAGCACCACGCCCACCTCCACGACGCGGTGCCGCCAGGGGCTCCGCCCACTGGCCTCGACGTCGACGACGGCGATGCCTCGGGATAGCACGCTCCACCTCTCGAGGTCGTACCCCCCTCGGCACAAAACCTCTCGATGGTAAGCGCACAAACGGGCAAGCCCGTAGCCCTGACATCCCCCTGTACCGGGAGATTCCGGACACAGCGATGCCGTACCGCAACCTCTTCGCAACCAGCGCTACCCCCGGGGGGCGAGCCCCCGGGGGCGCGAGGAACTGCGCGACCAGCCCGCCACTCGGGAAGGTTCGTCCCGCACATGGGGTCGGACCTCCCGCGGGGTGTGTTGCTCGCGCCGTTCCTCGCGCCCCTGAGGGCCCCGGCGGGCCCATGAGAGCGCCTGCGGGGCCTAAGCGCCCAGCGCCTTGCGGAGGCGGGCCGGGTCGACGCGCCAGAAGTCGTGCTGGCGGCCGTCGATGAGGGTCACCGGAATCTGCTCCCAGTACTTCCGGTGCAGCTCCGGGTCCTCATTGATGTTCAGTTCCTCGACGGCGAAGCCGAGTTCCTCCGCCAGCTCCGTGATCACCGCCCGTGCGTCGTCGCACAAGTGGCAGTCGGGCTTCCCGATCAGCGTGACCACGCGGTCCTTGGGCTCGGGGCGGCGACGGATGAGGCTCATACCGACCATTCTGTCCCGGCACACCACTCGGCGTTAACACGGGCTTCCCGCGCCCTGGCTATGCTCGCAGCATGGCCAGGCTGCGCAAGCTCTCCGAGGTGACGCGTCCCTCCACCCTGCTCGCCGGTGCGGCCTCCGCCGAGGCGGCGACCGAGGCCGAAGTCCTGGAGCCGGCGCCGGAGGACCCGACCGCCGCGGCCTTCTTCGACTGCGACAACACGGTCATGCAGGGGGCCGCCATCTTCCACCTGGGCCGGGGGCTCTACAAGCGCAAGTTCTTCAGCAGCCGCGAACTCCTGCGCTTCGCCTGGCAGCAGGCCTACTTCCGGCTCAACGGCGCGGAGAACGCCGGGCACATGGCCGATGCCAAGGAGAGCGCGCTCGGCATCGTCCAGGGTCACAAGGTCGCCGACCTGGAGGCCATCTGCGAGGACGTGTTCGACGAGTACATGGCCGAGAAGATCTGGCCGGGCACCCGCGCGCTGGTGCGCATGCACCTCGAATCCGGCCAGCGCGTCTGGCTGGTGACAGCGGCCCCGCAGGAGGCGGCACGGGTGATCGCGGCGCGCCTGGGGATGACCGGGGCGCTGGGCACCGTCGCCGAGCAGTTGAACGGCGTCTACACCGGCCGTCTGGTCGGCGAGCCGCTGCACGGTCCGGCCAAGGCCGAGGCCGTGAAGGCGCTGGCCGCCCGCGAGGGGCTGGACCTGTCCCGCTGCGCGGCCTACAGCGACTCGGCCAACGACATCCCGATGCTCTCGCTCGTGGGCCACCCCTACGTCATCAACCCGGACTCCGAACTGCGCCGCCACGCCCGGCGCGAGGGCTGGCGGGTACGGGACTTCCGCACCGGCCGCAAGGCCGCGCGGGTGGGCATCCCGGCCGGCGCCGGGCTGGGGGCCGCGGCGGGTGGGACTGCGGCCGCCATGGCCATCTACCGCCGCCGGTACCGTCGCTGACACCTGATCAGTTCTGACCGACCCCGCTCGCGCACGCGATCGGGGTTCTCGGCGCGCACGCCCGGGAACGCGCCGGTGAACAGTCAGCTCACCCTCACGCGGCGTCAACTCCCAGCGCTGTCATGGTCATCCATTCGGTCACAATGCGCCACCAAGCCGTAACGGAAGTGACCGAAGCGGTGAATTCGACAACACGGTGTAGCTGTTGTTGCACGAAGCGTTATCCTCATCCAGCGGTCCCGCACCAAGTCCTGCCCTGGGAGTCCCGTGTACCCACACGTCCGGAACGACGCGCCTGCACTGTCCGCCGGTCTGGAGCTGCTGCGCACACTGGTCCGCCGCGAACTGCAGCTCCCCGTCCCCGCCTACGCACTCGCCGGCGGCCCGGCCTTCGCCACCGTCGCGCCCGTGGCCCTGCGCACCCGGACCTCCTCCCCCGCCCGCCCGCGCACGGCGACCGGTCCCGGTCCCGAGGCGGCGGCCAACCCCGTCATGGAGCTCGTCGGCCGGGCGCAGGAGGGGGACGGCGAGGCCTTCGGCGCGCTGTACGACCACTACGCGGACACCGTCTACCGGTACATCTACTACCGGGTCGGCAGCAGGGCCACGGCCGAGGACCTGACCAGCGAGACCTTCCTGCGCGCGCTGCGCCGGATCGGCACGTTCACCTGGCAGGGGCGCGACTTCGGCGCCTGGCTGGTCACCATCGCCCGGAACCTGGTGGCGGACCACTTCAAGTCCAGCCGCTTCCGGCTGGAGGTCACCACGGGGGAGATGCTCGACTCGAACCAGGTCGAGCCGAGTCCCGAGGAGTCGGTGCTGGAGTCCCTGTCCAACGCCGCGCTGCTGGAAGCCGTGCGCAGGCTCAATCCACAGCAGCAGGAGTGCGTGACGCTGCGCTTCCTGCAGGGCCTGTCCGTGGCCGAGACCGCCCGGATCATGGGCAAGAACGAAGGGGCGATCAAGACCCTCCAGTACCGAGCGGTGCGCACGCTCGCCCGACTCCTGCCGAGCGACGCCCGTTGAGACGGATATCCACCCCGATCGTGTACCCTGCGGGCCCCGTAACCCGCCCCCGTCGCGGCTCGTTGCGCTCTGTGGGAGTAGCCGACAACGACGAGAGGAGGTGCTGCCCGTGACAGTCAGTGTGATGGAACACCGCAGGGCGAGAGCCTTCGCCGACGCTGTGGAGGACCGCTCCGCGGCCGCACCGGACGAGGGCGGCCTGCTGGCACTGGTGGACGCCCTGGGAGAGGTCGCGGCCCCGGGCCTCGACCCGCAGGTGCGGATGACCCAACGTGCCCTGCTGATGGCCGAGTTCGAGCGCACCTTCGCGGGCGGGGCCGGTGCGGCCGTGCCCGCGCCGCGCCGGCGCGGCGCGCACCGGGCCGCCCGGGTGCTCACCCCGGGCACCCGCTGGGGTCGCCGCCTGGCCCTGGGCGGCATCGCCGCGACCATGGCCTTCGGCACCATCGGCGGCGTGGCCACCGCCAGCACCTCGTCGCTGCCCGGCGAGGGCCTGTACGGCATGAAGCGCGGCCTGGAGGACCTGCGGCTGAACCTGGCCGGCAGCGACGCCGAGCGCGGCCGCCTGCTGCTCGACCAGTCGGCCACCCGGATGGCCGAGGCCCAGGCGCTGCTCGCCGAGCACCACGGCGGTCAGGGGCTGAGCCCGGACACGGTCGCCGCGGTGCACCGCGCCCTCAGCGACATGAAGGCGGAGGGTACCCGCGGCCGGGACCTGCTCAACGCCATCTACCGGCGCAGCCACCAACTGGAGCCGCTGCGCCAGCTGGCCGCCTTCGCCGACACGCAGAGCCTGCGGCTGGCCCAGCTGGAGCCCCGACTCCCGGACCAGCTCGACCCGATCGCGGGTCAGGTGCACCAGTTCCTCAGCGGGATAAGCACAGAGGTGGAGACGCTGCTGCCGGCCGCCCCCGTCCCGGGCGGAACGCCGCAGGCGGGCCAGTCGTCCCCGACGAGCCACCTCGGCGACCCCACGTCCGTCCCCCGCGGGGCGACGAGCGCGGGGACCGGCACCAGCCCGAGCATGGCGGCCTCGCCTTCCGCGACCCCGAGCCCGTCCGGTTCCACGACGAGCGGCACCGGTGTCCTCGGCGGGGTGGGCGGTGTCGGCGGCGTGACCGGCGTCCTCACCGGTTCCTCGCCCTCGGCGACGCCGTCGGACTCCCCGAGTCCGTCGTCGTCCACGTCCTCCGACGGCCACGGCCTCACCATCCCGCCCCTCCTGCCGGGCCTCCTCCCCACCATCGGTATCGGCCTCTCCGGCGGCGGGTGACCGCACCGCCCCGAGGAAGTTGCGCCAACAGCACACCACCCGCGGAGGTCCGTCCCGATCAGACGGGTCGAACCTCCGCGGGTGGTGTGCTGCTCACGCTGGTGGCATCTCCCGCCCGAAGGGTGGCAGTTCCTCGCCCCCCGCGGGGTCCCTCAGAAGAAGACGGACCGGCGCTGGACCAGCAGCTTGTAAAGACTGTGCTGGATCGTCTCCCGCACCTGGTCCGTCAGGTTGAACATCAGCATGGGGTCGTCCGCCGCCTCGGGCGGGTACCCGTCCGTCGGGATCGGCTCGCCGAACTGGATCGTCCACTTCGTCGGCAGCGGCACCAGCCCCAGCGGACCCAGCCACGGGAACGTGGGCGTGATCGGCACGTACGGGACACCCAGGATCCGCGCCAGCGTCCGCGCGTTCCCGATCATCGGGTAGATCTCCTCCGCGCCCACGATCGAGCACGGGACGATGGGCACACCGGCCCGCAGCGCACTCGAGACGAACCCGCCCCGGCCGAAGCGCTGCAGCTTGTACCGCTCCGCGAAGGGCTTGCCGATCCCCTTGAAGCCCTCCGGCCAGACCCCGACGATCTCGCCGTTCTCCAGCAGCCGCTGTGCGTCCTCGTTGCAGGCCAGCGTGTGACCGGCCTTGCGGGCCAGCTCGTTGACGCCGGGCAGCACGAAGACCAGGTCCGCCGCGAGCATCCGCAGGTGCCGGTCGGCGTGGTCGTGGACGGCCACCTGGGTCATGACCGCGTCCAGCGGCAGCACCCCGCTGTGGTTGGCCACCAGCAGAGCGCCGCCCTTGGCGGGGATGTTCTCGGCGCCGCGGACCTCCAGGCGGAAGTACTTCTCCGCCAGCGGCCGGGCCAGGTTCAGCAGCACGCCCTCGGTCAGCTCGGCGTCGAAGCCGAACTCGTCCACCTGGTACTCGCCCGTCAGCCGGCGCCGCAGGAAGCCCAGGCCGTTGGCGGCCTTGCGCTCCCAGCCCCGTCCCAGCACCCGGTCGGCCACACCTACAGCCGCCTGCAGCAGCGGGTTTGACGCCCCCTCAGCCACGGCGGGCCGCTCCTCGGACGTCGGCTCCGGCCGCAGCGGGATCACCTTCGCCTCGGACCGGTCCTGCTCCTGCCAGTCCTGCCGCTCCCCCGCCGAGCTCATTCGGTGCCTCCTCTGGTGAGCAACTGGGCTGTCCCGTCGGTCAGTCGGGCCACCGTCCGGGGTGGGACGAGTCCCGGACGGAGGCTGCGGGCGAGATCGTCGAGCGCGGACTCGGTCGTGTGCGCGGGCGTGTAGCCGAAGGCCTCGCGCAGCATCGTGGTGTCCACCACCCGGCCGTGGGTGAGCAGCCGCAGCTGCTCGGGGGAGAAGTCGAGCAGCCGGGTGCCGCGGGCCAGGCCCGCGATCCAGCTGACCGCCGGGAGCAGCATCGGCACCGTCGGCTTGCCGAGCCGCCGGGCCGCCTGCGAGAGCACCATCACGCCCGCTCCGGCGACGTTGAAGGTGCCGCTGTTGGTCGTCCCCCGGCGGGCCTCGCCCGCCGCGAGCAGCAGCGTCTCCACGGCGTCGTCCTCGTGGATGAACTGCAGCCGCGGGTCGTAACCGAGCACGGTCGGCAGCACCGGCAGGTTGAAGTACTCGTTCAGCGGCGTGTCCGCGGCCGGCCCGACGATGTTGGCGAAGCGCAGCACGCACACGGCGACGTCGGGGCGGCGCCGGGCGAAGCCGCGGACGTAGCCCTCGACCTCCACGGCGTCCTTGGCGAAGCCGCCGGTGGGCAGCACCTTGGGCTGCATCGCCTCGGTGAAGACGGCCGGGTCGCGCGGGGCCGAACCGTAGACGCTGGTGGTGGACTTGACGACCAGTCGCTCCACGGTCGGGGACTTCTGCACGGCCGCGAGCAGCTGCATCGTCCCGATGACGTTGGTCTCCTTGACGCTCGACCTGCTCGTCGAGCCGAGCAGGGTGGTGGAGACGTTGAGGTGGACCACGGTGTCGACGCCGTACTCCGCGATCACCCGGGCGATGGTGGGGCGGCGGATGTCGGCGCGGACGAAGGTGTAGCGGGCCGGGCCGTCGAGGTCGTGCTCGGAGGGCTGGGTGTCGACGCCGACCACCAGTTCGACGCCGGGCCGGCGGCGGAGGCTGCGCACGAAGCGGCTGCCCAGGTGCCGCGCCACGCCCGTGACGAGTACGACGCTGCCCATGCCGCCTCCGTTTCCGGATATGAAGAAGCCGCCCGCACCGACCCTATCGTCGGCGCGGACGGCTTTCACGCCGCTGCTTGCGCAGGGCGCTTACTTCTTGTTGCGACGCTGGACGCGAGTGCGCTTCAGAAGCTTGCGGTGCTTCTTCTTCGCCATGCGCTTGCGACGCTTCTTGATGACAGAACCCATCTGACACCCCTCACTCACTGGACAAACCCGCAAGTGCGGGAGTCAGAGTCCAAACGACTGATGTGGGCCAACAGCCTACCGAAGACCCTCACGGTGAACGAAATCCGACCCGGGGAGCCGAGGCCCCGCCGGGTCGGAGGTGGTGCTGTGTCGTGCTGTGGTGCTGTGTCGTGCTGTGGTGCCGCGCGATGGTGCGCCTACGCCGTCTCCCGCCCGACATAGGACTCGCGGAGGTAGTCGTGGACTGCCTGTTCCGGGACCCGGAAGGAGCGGCCCACGCGTATCGCGGGCAGCTCGCTGCTGTGCACCAGGCGGTACACGGTCATCTTCGACACTCGCATCACCGCGGCGACCTCCGCCACGGTGAGGAAGTTGACCTCGTTCAGAGGCCGCTCTCCAGACGCCATGACAACACCGAACCTTCTCCGTGTGACGGGCACCGGCTTCCCCTCCGGTGACTCCAGCCAGCACACGCGTATCCCCAGAGTAGTTGCGGGTGGTACGGGTGGGAAGAGGGATATCCGGCCGGAAATTACGGAGACGGACCAGCCTGTTGCAGTACGTAAGCGGTCAGCAGTTCGAATCAGGCGGTGCCGACCGAGCCGTCGAGGAGGGTGGACGGTACGACGAGGCCCGCTGCGATCCGGAAGCAGCACGCGAGTCGTGTCGCGGTCCGCCGGACCTGCGTTTCTCGGCCTCGCCCTGGGCACGCTCCGCACGCGGCCCGGGCCGCCCGTACCAGCTCGCGGGGCCGGCCGGCCGCCAGGGACGGGGTGTGCGGAGCGAGCCGGACTGGCTGCGGGGAGCGGTTGTGCCGGTGGTGCCGGAGTTTATGCATCGCTCCGGCGGATTGGCCGATTCTGACCGACGACCGCCGCTGCCTTCGGTCACCGGAAGGGTCACGGCAGGATGCCGTGGTGCGGGAACACCGCCTTGCGGGTCGCCCGGACCGCCTGGTCGAGCCGGTCCGCCGGGTCGTAGCCCGCGTCGAAGTCCTGGTACTCGGCCGTGCCGCCGTCGGTCATCCGGCGCGGGGCCAGGGCGCGGGTGAGCCGGGTGACCTCGGCGCGCCAGTCCTCGGGGGTGGGCGTCTGCGGGTCCACCGGGTGCCCGGCCGCGATCGCCGTCAGATGCGCCCATGTGCGCGGGACCACGTCCGCCACCGCGTAACCGCCGCCGCCCAGCGCCACCCAGCGGTCCCCGGTCAACTCAGCCGCCAGTTCCGCGACCGCGAGCGCGACCGCGCGCTGGGCGTCGACGGTCACGGCGAGGTGCGCGAGCGGGTCCTCGACATGGGTGTCCGCGCCGTGCTGACTGACGATCACCTGCGGGTCGAAGGCCCGCAGCAGCGGCGGCACCACGGCGTGGAAGGCCCGCAGCCAGCCGGCGTCGCCGGTGCCGGGCGGCAGCGCGACGTTGGCGGCGAAGCCCTGCGCGTCCGGGCCGCCGTTCTCCTCGGGCCAGCCCGTCTGGGGGAACAGGGTCCTCGGGTGCTCGTGCAGGGAGATGGTCAGCACGCGGGGGTCGTTCCAGAAAGCGCGCTCGACGCCGTCGCCGTGGTGGACGTCCACATCCACGTAGGCCACGCGCTCCGCGCCCAGCTCCAGCAGCCGGGCCACGGCCAGGGCGGCGTCGTTGTAGACGCAGAAGCCGGAGGCGCTGCCCGCGTGCGCGTGGTGCAGACCGCCCGCGAAATTGACGGAGTGTCCGCCCTCGCGCCAGACCTCCTCGGCCGCCGCCACCGACTGTCCCGCGATCAGCGCGGACGCCTCGTGCATCGCGGCGAACGCCCAGTTGTCGTCGGTGCCCAGGCCGCGGCCCGGATCGGGCTCGCCGGTCTCGGCGACCCGACGGACCGCCGCGATGTAGTCGGCCTCGTGGACCAGCCGCAGGGTGGAGTCCCCGGCGGGCGGGGAGGCGACGACCCGGACGCCCGGCAGGGCGTCGATGCCGAGGGCGTGGACCAGGTCCCGGGTCAGCCGCAGCCGGACCGGGTCCATCGGGTGGCCCTGCCCGAAGTCGTACCGGGTCAGGGCGTCGTCCCAGTGGATCCTCAGCGCGTCCGTCATGCCGACACGGTATCGGGCTCCGCAGCCGGGACGGCCTCCGCCCCGAAGGAGGGGGCGACCAGCAGGATGCCCAGCACCAGCACCATCGGCACCGCCATCGCGGCCCGGTAGCCCATGCCCCCGGCCAGGCCGCCGACGAGCGGCGAACCGACGAGGAAGCCCACGTAGTTGAAGATGTTCAGCCGGGCCACCGCGGCGTCCGACTGCTGCGGGAACAGGCGTCCGCCCGCGGCGAAGACCTGCGGCACGATGACGCTGATGCCCAGGCCCACCACGGCGAAGGCGACCACGGCGACCCAGGGCGTGGGCGCGAGCGCGGTCAGCGCGAAGCCGGTCGCGCACACCACGGCGCCGACGCGGACGGTCCGGGCGCTGCCCCAGTGCTGCACCCGGGAGTCGCCGAGCAGGCGGCCCAACAGCATGACCGCCATATAGGCGTTGTAGGGGACGGTGGTCATCTGCTCGCTGGAGTGCAGGCCGTCCTGGAGGTACTTGGCCGACCAGTTGGAGACCGTGGCGTCTCCGATGTACGCCACGCACATGGCCAGGCAGAGCGGCAGCAGCGGCTTCCACGGGATCCGCGCGGGCGCCGCCTGCGCCGCCTCGGCCACGGCCCTGCCCAGCTCGGCCGGCCCGGCGTACCAGACCCCGGCGACGAGGACGACCGCGGCGACGGCGAGACCGGTGGCCCCGAACATCGTCAACAGGCTGAGGTGGAAGTGCACTTGGGCCCAGGCGAGGGAAGCCCCCAGGATGCCGCCGATGCTGTAGGCGGCGTAGAAGCTCTGCATGATGCTGCGCCCGTAGCGGTGCTGCAGCGCGACGGCGGACATCGCCTGGCTGGCGTCCAGCCCGCCCACGGCCAGGCCGAAGGCGGCGAGCGCGAGGGCCGCCTGCCAGAGCCTGTCGCCGGCGCCGATGCCCAGGAGGGTGAGCCCGACGAGGGGTTGGACCACTCGGAGGACGGCACGCGGGGAGGTCTTCTTGACCACCCACTCCATGCTGAGCGAGCCCACCCCGGCCAGGATCGGGACGGCGGCGAGGAAGACCGGCAGCAGGCCGTCGGAGATGCCGTACTGCTTCTGGATGCCCGGGATGCGGGTCACCAGCAGGGCGAACAGGGCGCCCTGCGCCACGTAGCTGACCAGCAGGGCGGCGCGTGCCTCGCGCAGTCTGCCCGAGATCCCGGAATCCATGGCGGCGAGACTACGGTCCAGTAGCTTTCCGGGGAACCCCCTCCGGGTGGGTGATTCCGCGTCGCTGCCGGGCCTGCCGTCGACCGTTCCCTACGGTGAGCCCATGGGTACGCTCGACCGCCTCCGCCGCTCGGCTCCGCCCGACGCCACCGCCACCTTGCTGACGGCCCTGTTCGCCGTCCCCGCCCTCGATGCCGCCGCGATCAGCCCGGCGCTGCTGGCCCGAGTCCCCCTGCCCCGACTGACCGCGATGCTGGCCGCCCTGACGGACCGTCACGGCGCGCTGCGGGCCGTGCGGCCCCGGGAGGGGCTGTACCTGCTGGAGTTCACGGACGGGGAGGAACTCGTCCACGCCGAGCTGGACCCGGAGGGCCGCCTCGCCTCCCTCGTCTCCGGCCCCGGCGCCCTCCTCGCCCGCGCGGCGCGCCGCGCCACCCCCGACGACGCCCCCGTCCCCCGCCCGGCGCCCGCGCCCATCGACCCGGGTGACCACCCCGAAGGCGCCGCCTCGGTCGCACCCGAGCCCCGCTCCGCGCCCGGCGGGCAGGTTGAGGGCGCGAGAGGGCGGGTCACCGCGTACGCCGCGGAGGTCTCCGGCCGCCCGTCCAGGGGAACGGGACCAGTCGGCGCGGCCACGAGCGTTGTCCCGTCAGGCCCCGGACGGGGCAGCAGAGCTGACGGCGCGCCAGCCGGAACGGCTGCACCGGCGGCACCCACCGACTCGGTCGGCGCAGGGGCGGCAGCATCACCATCCGCCCTGGGCGAGCCGACTGACGGCGCGACAGCGAGCGGGGCGGAGGACGCCGACCCCTCGGGCGCGACAGCGGGATCGGCAGGCCCGCCCGCACGCAGGCTGCACCTCCACCACGCGCAGCACCCCCAGGCCGGAAGCTCCGCCCCCGTTGACGCGGACGGGGCCGACCGCCCCAGCGCTGGAGCCGGCAGCGGAGTCGTCTCCCAGCCCCCCGGATCGTGGGTGGCGAGCGACAGCCGGCGGACGTCCGGGCCGTCGGTAGGGAGCGACGGCCTGCGGAACGGCAGCGAGCCCGGCGGGCCACCGCCCGCGCAGAGCGACGACAGCCAGGCCCCCGGCATCCGGACCACCGGCACGCCTCTGGGAAGCGACAACCTCCAGAACCGGAGCAAGCCCGACGCGCCACCGCCCGCACAGAGCGAGAACAACCAGGCCCCCGGCATCCGGACCACCGGCACGCCCCTTGGAAGCGACAACCTCCAAAACCGGAGCAAGCCCGACGCGCCACCGCCCGCGCAGAGTGGGGGCGGCCGGGCTCCCGGGAAGCGCGCTCGGGTCAGGTCGCCCAAGCCGTGGGGGCAGCGCGAGGGTCGGGGGGACGGGGGCGGGCGTGGTGCCCCGGAGGGCGGAAGGGGCTCGCGTGCGGGCGTCGTCATCGGGTTGCAGCGGGCGCTCGGGGCGTACTGTGCGGCGACCGCCGTGGAGTTGGTGCTGCCGTGGCTTGCCGGGACCGGGCCCGGATGGTCCCTGCTCGTGGCGCAGACGCCGGCGTTCGCGTGGTACGTCCTGCGTACCGCGCCGACGCACGCCGTGCCGCCGTGGTTCCGGTGGCTGGCCCTCGCGCCCGCCGCAGGCGGCCTGTTCGCGGGGCTGCGCGCCTGGCAGCTGCCCTGGGCCGCCCGCCCCGGCGTCCTGGAGGTGGTGTTCGCCGTCGGGGTGTTCGGGCTCGCTGCCTGGGCCTGGCGGCGCAGCCGCCCCGTGCGGCCCGCGCCGGTGAGCCACCCGCTGGTGCTCCGGTTCCCGCTCCGCGGCGGCACCTTCGCCTTCACCGAGGCCGGCGGTCCGGCCGTCAACCGCTACGCGGACGAGTCACTGATCCCCGGCGGCGACCGCTCGCGCCGCTACGCCGCCGACATCGTCCAGCTCGGCGACGGCCCCCAGTGGCGCGGGCGCCGCGCCCTCGGGCTCTCGCCCACCGCCAACAACCGCTACGCGGTCTTCGGGCACCCGGTCCACAGCCCTGTGGACGGCGTCGTCCTCGCCGTCCTCGACGGGCTGCCCGACCACCCGCCGCGCTACCTCTCCGCGGCCCATCCGGACGGCAACCACGTCGTCATCGACACCGGCCGGGGGCAGGTCGTGCTCGCCTGGCTGCGGCGGGACAGCATCCGCGTCCAGCGTGGAAAGCACGTCACCGCAGGGCAGTTGGTGGGCGCCGTCGGCAACAGCGGGGCTGGCACCGAGCCGGGGCTGCACCTGCGTGCGGAGACGGGGGTCGGCCTCGGGCTGCCCTTCCGCTTCGCGGAGCTCAAGGGCGTCCCGCTGCGCGGCCGACGCCTGACCGTCCCGGAGTGAGACGGCGCCCGCCCCCACCTCAGTCAAGTCCGAGCAGCTGCGGCACCGCTGACAGGTCGTCGAACAGCCCGGTGGCCGCGGCGAGCCGCTCCTTCGGGGTGAGGGCGGCGTAGCCGAAGACGTCCATGCCGGCGGCGTTCGCCGCCTGGACGCCGAGGGGGCTGTCCTCCAGCACGACGCAGCGGCCGGGCTCGACACCCATCTGCCGTGCGGCGTGCAGGAACAGGTCCGGGGCGGGCTTGCCCCGGCCGACGTCCTGGGCGGAGAAGAGCTGGGCGTCGCCGAAGAAGACGTCGAGGCCGGTCTTCCGGTGGGCGGTGCGGATCCACTCGTGGTGCGCCGAGGAGGCGACGCAGTAGGGAATCCCCGCCGCCCGTACCAGCCTCAACAGCTCGGCCGCGCCCGCCACGGGCGTCAACTGCCGCTGGAACGCGGCGAAGACGCGGGCGTGGAAGTCCTCGTCGAAGGTGGGCGGGAGGGTGGCCCCGGCGAACCGCTCGGCGACGACGTCGTGCACGGCGTGGGCGGCCGCGCCCATGAAGTCCCGGTAGGAGTCCTCGATCGTGGTCGGGAAGCCCAGCTCGGTCAGGTACTCGGCGAGCAGCCGGTTGGCGATGGGCTCGCTGTCCACGAGCACGCCGTCGTTGTCGAAGATCACCAGGTCGTAGCGCACGGGACCGCAGCCTACTTGCCGCCCGCCTGGCGCCCGGCGGGCGGCCTACTTGCCGCCGGAGGCCAGCTCCTGGGAGCGGTTGCGGGCCGCCTCGAGCGCGGAGAGCAGCGCGGCCCGCACACCGTGGTTCTCCAGCTCGCGGATGGCCGCGATGGTCGTGCCCGCCGGGGAGGTGACCGCCTCGCGCAGTTTGACCGGGTGCTCGCCGGAGTCGCGCAGCATCACCGAGGCGCCGATCGCGGCCTGCACGATCAGGTCGTGCGCGACCGCCCGGGGCAGGCCGAGCAGGATGCCGGCGTCCGTCATCGCCTCGACCAGGTAGTAGAAGTAGGCCGGGCCGGAGCCGGAGAGGGCGGTGGCCGCGTCCTGCTGGGACTCGGGCACCCGCAGGGTCTTGCCGACCGGCTTGAAGATCTCCTCGGTGCGCAGCAGGTGCTCCTCGCGCGCGTGCGCGCCGGCGGAGATGACGCTCATGCCCTCGTCCACCAGCACCGGGGTGTTGGGCATGACCCGGACCACCGGGGTGCCGGCGGCGAGCCGCTCCTCGAACCAGGCGGTGGGGATGCCGGCCGCCGCGGAGACGACCAGCTTGTCCGCGCCGAGGTGCGGCGCCAGCTCCTCGACGAGCGCGCCCATGTCCTGCGGCTTGGCCGCGAGGATCAGGGTGTCGGCGAGCTTGGCGGCCTCCTCGTTGGCGACCGCCTCGACGCCGTAGCGCTCGCGCAGTTCGGCGGCGCGCTCCGGCCGACGGGCCGTCACCAGCACGTCCGCCGGGGACTTCCCGGCCCGCAGCAGGCCGGACAGCAGGGCCTCACCGATCTTGCCGGTGCCCAGGACGGCGACTCGTTGCGTCATGCCGCCATCCTCGCACCGGCGCGACGGGTCGCGGCGGAGGCGTCCACTCCTCGGATGGGCGCGGGCGGACCGGGATATCCGGCGAAACTCAGGGTTGCCCCCTATAGGCAAGCGGCCGCGGCAGGCGCACCGTTGAGGCATGACTGGCAATGATGTGTCCCGTCGCGAGTCCGGCACCCTGGCCGTGGCCTCGACGTCGCTCGGCCCGTGGAAGACCGCGGCCGCGGTCGGCGCGGTGGGCGGCGCGGCCGCCCTGGGGATCGACCTGATCAGCCTGCACTGGTCGCTCAGCATCCTGGCCGGGCCGGCCGGGATCGGGCTCTTCCTGTTCTTCCTCGTCGGCGGGGCGGGCTCGGTGCTCACCAAGAAGGGCGGCGACCGCCGGCTGCGCCGCTGGGCCGCGGAGCACCCCTGGCAGACCGCGGCGGTCCCCGCAGCGGGGCTGTTCGTCACCAACACGCTGACGGAGTACTTCCTGAGCACCAGCTCGGGCGTGTTCAGCAGCATCTTCACCGCGCTGTGGCACGCGATCATCCTCTTCGGGATCGTCGGCGTCGTGGGCGCGGTCGCCGGCTCGCGCAACCGGGGCTGAGCAGCGCGGAGTTCGAGGGATCGTGATCTGATCGTTCTCGCACGGGTGAGCGGATCGCCGCCATACTGTCGCGGTGCCGACGACCGATGATCACGATCCCTTCGAGAACCTGACGCTGGACGAGGACTTCGTCAACAGCGCCGAGCACAAGGAGGGTTCCGCCCGCGCCCGGCTGCTCGCCTCCCGCTGGAAGCAGCAGCCGCCGCAGGACACCGCCTGGCGGGCGCCGGTCGTCCCGCTGCGCAGGTCCCGGAGTCGGTGGCAACTGCCGCTCGGCATCGCCGTCGCCGCGGGGCTGGTGCTGGTCAGCATGAACGCGGGCCGGATCCACTCCGCCCTCTACGGCGCCGACCGTGCCGCGACGGCCACCCCGCTGGCTCCGGAGACCGCCCGGCCGAGTTCCGCCGCGCCGACCCCCGACGACCCGGACACGCCCACCCTGGCGCACCCCTTCGCCGGCTCCCCGGCCGCCCAGTGGGCGTCGGGCAGCGCGGGCATCTACGTGCCGCCTGCCCATGGCGTCGGCGTCTACAGCAGCAGCGACGTCGCGTCCTACCTGCGCAAGGCCCGCCAGTTCCTGGTCCTCACCAATCTGGACCCGGCCGTGCTGCGGGGCGGCAACCCCCAGGCGGCGCTCGACCTGATCGACCCGCTGCAGAAGCAGCTGCTGGCCGAGGTGAAGCGCAACCTGGCCCACCCCTCGGCCAAGGGCAGCGCCACCGACCTGGTCACCCGGTTCAACCCGGACCAGGCCCAGCTGATCGGCACGACGGTGAAGGTGCGCGGGGAGCTGGCCTTCAAGGGCGACGGCGACGGCGGCCTCGACATCACCGCGGACGTCACCTTCGTCTACCCGCTGCGGCCGGGCCCCCACCCGGTGCCCAGCGCCGCGCCCAGCACCCCGGTGCGGCAGGCCTCCGATTCGACGGACGTCACCCGCAGCATCGTGCGGCGGATCTACACCCTGAACGTCCCGAACCCGCACAAGTGGCAGCACACCCCGGGCACGTTCTTCATCCAGGCGTGGAACCCCGACATCGGCAACACCGCCTGCGGCGTCGACAACGGCTTCGTGAACCCCGAGTTCCCGGAGGAGGCGCCGCTCGACCCGAGGACCGGAGAGAGCCCCACGGGCCCGGCGGTCGACCCCTACGACCGGAGCAAGGTCCCGGATCCGAAGCGCGCGGGGTGCGGCACCCTGAGCCGGACCTGACGCACCGTCAGCGGCGCCGCTTGGGGCGGGGCTTCGCGCCCTGCCCCTGCGCCCTGCGCGCCGCCTTCGCCCGGGCCAGTTCGTAGCGGGCCCGCCGCACCGACTCGCCCGGGGCCTCGACCAGGCTGCGGAAGAAGTAGGCGGCGAGCGAACCGACGAAGCCGATGACCAGGATGGCCCCGAGCGACTTCTCGTCGGCCATCCAGCCGGAGAGCGACTCCTTGCCCCGGCTCAGTACGTTCCAGGTGCGGACGGCGGCGATGCAGGTGCACACCGCGATGGCGGCGATCAGCAGGGTCTCCACCAGGGAGCCGACCTTGGCGAGGAACACGCCCTGCACCGCGAACCGCAGCAGGAACGCCCCCGCGACGGCGCAGGCCAGCGCGCCGACGCTGACCAGCACCCGCCGGACCCAGTAGGCGCCGCCGCGGTCGACCCAGGTCGTGCCGAAGAAGCGGATCGGGTCCGGGACGGCGGGGCTGCTGGGCTGGTTCGGCACGTCACCGATTATGCGGCACTCCGCGTCCTCCGGTCCGGCCCGGTGCCACCAGGGCTGACCTGCGCATTCCCGGACAGCCGAAAGCTCGCTCGATCGGTGGAACTCCGCGCTGACGACTGTCCCGCGGGCCGCGACGCCGATTGGATGGTGGCTGCGCGGCTGTCACACCGTCAGAAGTGCCGTCGGAAGGGGGGCTTGCCGTGGCGTGGATGGAGACGTGGGTGGCCCGGCTGCAGCGCAGGCTGCTCTGGGTCCTGCTGGGGGCCTACGTGCTGGCGGCGCTTGCGCCCGGGCCCGGGCTCGCCCTGCGCGCGGTCGATCTGGCGCGGCTGGACGGCATCCGGCTGCCGCTGCCCGCGGCGCTGCTGGGGCTGATGCTGTTCAACGCCGGTCTCACGGCACGGGTGGGCGAGCTCTCCCGGCTGGCGCGGGCGCCGAGCCCGCTGCTCGCCGGGGTCCTTTCGAACGCGTTGCTGCCCACGCTGCTGCTGGCTCTGGTGGCCGTCGCCGCGCCGGCCTGGCACAGCTCCCGGGAGGCGCAGAGCCTGCTCGTCGGACTCGTCCTGGTGGGGGCCATACCGGTGGCCGGGGGCGCCACCGCCTTCGCGCAGAGCGCCGAGGGCAACACCGGCCTCAGCCTCGGCCTGGTGCTCGCCTCCACACTGCTCAGTCCGCTGACCGTGCCGTTGGGGCTGCACCTCGGCGGGTTCCTGGCCGAGGGGTCGTGGGGCCGCGAGCTGCATGCCGCCGCCGGGCAGGCGAGCAGTGCCTTCGCGGTGCTCGCCGTCGTCCTGCCGTGCCTGCTCGGGCTGCTGACGGGGCGTCTGCTGCCGCCCGGCCGGGCGCTACCGCTGGTGCGGTCGGCCAGTCTGGCCGTCACGGTGCTGCTCAGCTACACCAACGCCTGCGGCGCGCTGCGCCAGGTGGTGGCCCATCCGGACGTGGACTTCCTGCTGTTGGTGCTGGCCGTCTCGGCGCTGGTCTGTGGCTGCTGTTTCCTGTCCGGCTGGGCACTGGCCGCCCGTCTGGGCGTCCCCCACGCGGACGCGGTGGCGCTGACGTACGCGTCGGGAATGAACAACTCCAGTGCGGGAGCCGTGCTGGCGGCCACCCGGCTGCCGGGGCATCCGGCGGTGCTGCTGCCGATCCTGGCGTACAGCCTGCTGCAGAAGGTCATGGCCGGCGCGGTGGGCGCCTTCACCGCGACGCGCCACGACCCGGTCCGGTGAGGACCGGGTCGTGGCGCGTGAGGGACCCAGCGGGTCCGTGTCAGCCGAGCTTGGAGACGTCGCGGACGGCGCCCTTGTCGGCGCTGGTGGCCATCGCCGCGTAGGCGCGCAGCGCCGCCGAGACCTTGCGCTCACGGGCCCGCGGCGCGTAGACGCCGTTCAGCGCCTCCCGGCGGGCGGCCAACTCCTCGTCGGAGACCAGCAGTTCGATGGACCGCGAGGGGATGTCGATGCGGATCCGGTCGCCGTCCTGCACCAGGGCGATGGTGCCGCCGCCGGCCGCCTCGGGCGAGACGTGGCCGATCGACAGGCCCGAGGTGCCGCCGGAGAACCGGCCGTCCGTGATCAGCGCGCAACTCTTGCCCAGGCCACGGCCCTTGAGGAAGGAGGTCGGATAGAGCATCTCCTGCATACCCGGGCCGCCCCGCGGGCCCTCGTAGCGGATGACGACGACGTCGCCTTCCTTGACCTGCTTGGCGAGGATCTTCTCCACCGCCTCGTCCTGGGACTCGCAGACCACCGCGGGCCCCTCGAAGGTCCAGATGGACTCGTCCACGCCGGCCGTCTTCACCACGCAGGCGTCGGGTGCCAGGTTGCCCCGGAGCACCGCCAGGCCGCCGTCCTTGGAGTAGGCGTGCGCCACGTCGCGGATGCAGCCGCGGGCGGCGTCGTCGTCCAGCGTGTCCCAGCGCTCGGACTGGGAGAAGGCCTCGGCCGACCGCTTGCAGCCGGGGGCGGCGTGCCACAGCTCGACGGCCTCGGCGGAGGGCGAACCGCCGCGCAGGTCCCAGGTCTTGAGCCACTCGTCCAGCGAGGGGGCGTGCACGGTGTGCACGTCCTGGTGGAGCAGGCCGCCGCGGTGCAGCTCGCCCAGGATCGCGGGGATGCCGCCGGCCCGGTGCACGTCCTCGATGTAGTAGGTGCCGGTCGGGGCCACGTTCGGGGCGACCTTGGCCAGGCACGGGACCCGCTTGGAGACCTCGTCGATGTCGGCCAGGGTGTACTCCACCTCGGCCTCCTGGGCGGCGGCCAGCAGGTGCAGGATCGTGTTGGTGGAACCGCCCATGGCGATGTCCAGCGCCATGGCGTTGTCGAAGGCCTGGCGGGTCGCGATGCTGCGCGGCAGCACGGACTCGTCGCCCTCGGCGTAGTAACGCTTCGTCAGTTCCACGACCGTGCGCGCGGCGTTCTCGTACAGGGCGCGGCGGGCGGTGTGCGTGGCCAGGGTGGTGCCGTTGCCCGGCAGCGAGAGGCCGATGGCCTCGGTCAGGCAGTTCATCGAGTTGGCGGTGAACATGCCGGAACAGGAGCCGCAGGTCGGGCAGGCGTTCTCCTCGATGCGACGGATGTCCTCGTCGGAGACGTCCTCGTTGACCGCGTCGGAGATGGCGTTGATCAGGTCCAGCTTGCGGACGGTGCCGTCGACCAGGGTGGCCCGGCCGGCCTCCATCGGGCCGCCGGAGACGAAGATCGTCGGGATGTTCAGCCGCAGGGCGGCCATCAGCATCCCCGGGGTGATCTTGTCGCAGTTGGAGATGCAGATCAGCGCGTCGGCGCAGTGGGCCTCGACCATGTACTCGACGGAGTCGGCGATCAGGTCGCGCGACGGCAGCGAGTAGAGCATGCCGCCGTGGCCCATGGCGATGCCGTCGTCCACGGCGATGGTGTTGAACTCGCGCGGCACGGCGCCCGCGGCCTTGATCGCCTCGGAGACGATCCGGCCGACCGGCTGCAGGTGGGTGTGGCCGGGGACGAACTCGGTGAAGGAGTTGGCCACCGCGATGATCGGCTTGCCGATGTCCTCGTTGGCTACACCGGAGGCACGCATGAGGGCGCGGGCGCCCGCCATGTTGCGACCGTGGGTGACCGTACGGGACCTCAGCTGCGGCACCGGACTCAACTCCTCAGGTGGTGCTCGTGATGCTTTCTGGTGGTCTTGCGAGCCTACGCCTCAGGCTCGCCCTTTGGACACCTTGTCCGGGATGCGGGCAGCGGCGGCGAGGTGCAGCCGGGTGTAGGCGAGCGCCTCGGCCAGGTCGGCCTCGCGTTCGACGGGTCCCGCGGCCCGGCGCGTGTTGACCTCCAGGACGACGTGCCCGTCGAAGCCGCGGCGGGCCAGCCCCTCCAGCACGTCGGCGCAGGGCTGGGTGCCGCGCCCGGGGATCAGGTGCTCGTCCTTGGCGGAGCCGGACCCGTCGGCCAGGTGCACGTGGGCGAGCCGGTCGCCCATCCGGTCCACCATCGCCAGCGCGTCGCCGCGGGAGGTGGCGACGTGGGACAGGTCCACCGTGAAGTGCCGGTAGTCCTCGGTGGTCGGGTCCCAGTCGGGCGCGTACGCCGCGACCTCGCGGTCGCGGTAGCGCCACGGGTACATGTTCTCGACGGCGAAGCGGACGTCGGTCTCGTCGGCCATCCGCCAGACGCCGCGCACGAATTCCCGCGCGTACTGGCGCTGCCAGCGGAACGGCGGATGCACGACCACGGTCGAGGCGCCCAGCTTCTCCGCGGCGGCGCGGGCTCGCTGCAGCTTGGCCCAGGGGTCGGTGCCCCAGACCCGCTGGGTGATCAGCAGGCAGGGCGCGTGCACGGCGAGGATGGGCACGCCGTGGTAGTCGGAGAGGCGGCGCAGCGCCTCGACGTCCTGGCTGACGGGGTCGGTCCAGACCATGACCTCGACGCCGTCGTAACCGAGCCGTCCGGCGATCTCGAAGGCGGCGGCGGTGTTCTCCGGATAGACGGAGGCCGTCGAGAGCCCCACCTTCGCAGCGGGCACGAGCGCACCGCGCCCGCGGGGCGCGTGGACCGTGCCGAGGGAGCGGCTTCCGTCATGTCCTGGTTCCACCACGCCTGCCAGGTTATGCGCCCCAGCCCCCCACTGCGGTGCGATCTCCCTCACGGCGGGCCCCCGAGGGGCGCGAGGCTGTCGACACGTGCGGCTCCGCCGCTTCGGCGCGAGCACCCCCACCCACGGAGGTTCGACCCGCACAAGGGGCCGGACCTCCCCGAGTGGTGTGTTGCTCGCGCCCACGCGGCGGAGCCGCACGTGTCGACAGCGCCCCCGAAAGGGCCCCTGACGGGTCATTCGCCGAGGCGGTCCAGCTTCCGGAGGATGACGCCCTCGCGCAGGGCCCACGGGCAGATGTCGAGGGAATCCACCCGGAAGAGGTCCATCGCGCCGTCCGCGACCAGCGCTCCCGCCAGCAGTTGGCGTGACCGCCCCTCCGAAACCCCTGGCAGCAGGGCACGCTGATCGGCCGTCATGACGGCGAGCCGGGGCACCCAGTCCTCCAGCGCGGAGCGGGTGAGACGGCGGGGCACCAGGGGCCCCTCGCTCTCGCGGGCCGCGCCCGTGATCCGGGCGAGCTGCTTGAACGTCTTCGACGTCCCCACCACGTGGTCCGCAGGACCCAGCCGGGACACCTCCGCCACCGTGCGGGCGATCTCCGCCCGCACGTGGCGGCGCAGTTCGCGCACGTCCTCCGCCGACGGCGGGTCGCCCGGGAGCCAGCCGGCCGTCAGCCGGCCCGCGCCCAGCGGCAGCGAGATCGCGGTGTCGGGCTCCTCGTCCAGGCCGCAGGCGATCTCCAGCGAGCCGCCGCCGATGTCGAGCAGCAGCAGCCGGCCCGAGGACCAGCCGTACCAGCGCCTGGCGGCGAGGAAGGTGAGCCGGGCCTCGTCGCCGCCCGAGAGCACCTTCAGTTCCACCCCGGTCCGCTCGGCGACCCGCTTGAGGACCTCCTCGCCATTGGCGGCCTCCCGTATCGCGGAGGTGGCGAAGGGCAGGATCTCCTCGACGCCCTTGTCCTCGGCGACCCGCATCGAGGAGGCGACCATGTCGACGAGCCGGGTCACCCCGTCCTCCTGGAGCGCCCCGCTGTCGTCGAGGAGTTCGGCCAGGCGCAGTTCGAGCTTGTGGGAGTAGGCGGGCACCGGTGCGGCACCGGGGTGCGCGTCCACCACGAGGAAGTGGACGGTGTTGGAACCCACATCGAGAACGCCGAGTCGCATAACCGCCCACGCTACGCGATTCCCGCCCGGGAACCGGCGGCCGTGTCAGTCTCGTTGCACGTCAGCGGAAGACCCCGTACCGAGGAGAGCGCCGTGACCCTCCAGCACCAGATCGTCGGCAACGCCATGCAGATGGCCGTGGTCCAACTCCAGCCCGGGCAGACGGTCTACTGCGAGGCGGGCAAGTTCCTGTTCAAGACCGCCAACGTGACCATGGACACCCGGCTGTCCGGCCCCGGCGCGAACGGGGCGAACGGCGGGCAGCCGGGCGGTGCCGGCGGTGGCATGGGCGGCTTCCTGCGGCAGGCGATGGGCACGGCGATGCAGGTGGGCCAGCGCATGCTCGCGGGCGAGAGCATCGCCTTCCAGTACTTCACCGCCCAGGGCGGCGAGGGCACCCTGGGCTTCGCCGGGACCATCCCCGGCGAGATGCGGGCACTGGAGATCACGCCCGGCCGGGCCTGGCTGGCCGAGAAGGACGCCTTCGTGGCCGCCGAGACCGGCGTGGACTTCGGGATCGAGTTCTCCGGACTGCGCACCGGCATGAGCGGCGGCGAGGGCTTCATCCTGGAGAAGTTCACCGGTCAGGGCACCGTGATCATCGCGGGCGCGGGCAACTTCATCGACCTCGACCTGCAGGACTTCGGAGGCAAGCTGCACGTCGACACCGGCTGCATCGTCGCCTTCGAGGAGGGCGTCCGCTACGGCGTCGAGCGGGTCGGCCGGATGAACCGCCAGGGCGTCATGAACGCGATGTTCGGCGGCGAGGGCCTGTCCCTGGCCACCTTGGAGGGCCACGGCAAGGTGATCCTGCAGTCGATGACCCTCGAAGGCCTGGCCAACTCGCTGCGCAAGGCGCAGGGCGGCGACAAGCAGGGCGTGACCGGCGGTCTGTTCTCCACCGACGTGCAGTGACGTTCTCCACCGACGTGTGGTGACACCGGGCCCGCTGCCCCCGGGACAGGCAGCGTGCCCTGACGCCGTGTCAGCCGTTCACCCGGTTCGGCGGATTGACGACGTGCCAGCTCAGCGTCACCCCGTTGGTGTCGCCGGGCTGGTCGCCGGTGAAGGTGTAGAGCGGCTCACCGTCGTAGCTGACCTGCTCCCCGCCCTCGGGGCGGGTGACCAGGCCCAGCGTCCCGGCGATGCCGACGGGCAGCTGCAGCGGCACGGCGGGGTCGTGCAGCAGCGGGTGCCGGGTGGCGGTGCACGCGTCCACGCAGCCGATGCTGCCGCCCTGGTCGCCGTCGAAGTGGTAGAGCACGTCGCCGTGGTCGTCGGTGAGGACCCGGCCCTGGGTGTCCGTGTCCGCCACCAGCACCGTGGGTGGCGGCGGGGTGGGCGGGGTGTCGGCCGGCACGGCCGCGCGGGCGGCGGCGCAGCCCGCCAGCAGCAGCACGGCGGGGAGGGAGAGGACTGCTCGGCGCATGACGGCCTCCTCGGGCACGGGGCCCCTCAGTACGTGATCGTAACGCCGCTGACGGCGTGTCGGTCGGTGCGCGAACCGGTGGCCGCGGTGAAGCCGACCAGCACGTTCGAGGGCAGGGTGAGCGCCTTGTCGAGCACGAGGCGCCCGGCGACGGCGACCTGCAGGTGCCTGGTCGCGGTGTAGCTGACGACCACGGCGACCGGCCCGGAGCGCAGCGCGGGGACGGCGGTCGAGGTGGCTGCGTAGACCAGCCTGGTGCTGGTGCTGCCGGCCACGATCGCGGTGAAGTTGGCGGAGGGGTCGCCCGGTCCGCGATAGGTGTCGAGGCTGACGGCGATCCCGGGCAGGCCGGCGTAGCCGAGGAAGCCGCCGCCCCGGCCGAGGGCCGGCAGATGGGCGCGGGCGGCGTCGAGCAGGGTCAGGGTGAGGCCGTCCGCCCCGGTCCCGCCGCCGATCGTCGCACTGAAGGAGGCCCGCAGCCGGGCCGAGGGCACGGCCACGTTCGAGAAGTCGCTGCCCGTCCGGCCGGCGAGGGCGGGCGTGAGCACCAGCGTGGTGCCCGACATCGCGGCGCTGCCCGCGCGCACCCAGGTGTAGGGCCCGGGCGGCGGGACCGCGTAGGAGCGGGCCGTCGCGGTGACGGCGCGCACGGCGTGGATGTCGGTGGCGCCACCGGTCCCGCCGGTGAAGGCCAGCAGGGCGGTCGGCGTCAGGGCGGCGACGGTGGTGTGCAGGACGGCCTTGCCGTCGACGGAGACGTCCAGCGTCCGCCCGGTGACGGCCACGCCGACGACGTGCGGACCGCTGCGCAGGGCGGGGACGGCGGTGCTGGTGGCGGCCCAGACCGGGGTGGCGGAGGTGCTGCCGTTGCTGACGCCGACGAAGTTCGCGCTCGGGTCGCCGGAGTTGCGGTAGGTGTCCAGGGCGACGGCGACGCCGGGCAGCCCGCCGAAGCCGAGGCCGCTGCCCGTCGCGCCGCGCACGGCGGGCGTGGTCCGGGCCGGGTCGAGCAGGGCCAGGGTGAGCCCGTCGCCGCCGCTGCCGCCGCCGATGACGGCGGTGAAGGTGACCCGCAGCCCGTCGGTGAGGACCGGCGTGGGGAACACGGCCGAGCCGGACTGGTTGATCGTGGCCCGGGTCAGGTCGATGTCCGAACCGGCGGGCCTGGCGGCCGAGTTGAGCGTCCAGCCACCCGAGCCGGGATCGGGCAGCAGCACGCTCCCCGGAGGCGCGCCGGTCCCGGTCAGGGTCTCGCGCTGCGCTCCGCTGCCGTCGTCGGCGGTGATCTGGTAGACGCCGGTGGCCGCGCCGACGGCGGTCGGCGAGAAGGTGACCGACTGGTGGATCACGTCGCCGGGGTTGAGCTGCTGTCCTTCGGCGACCGGGTTCGCGGTGACGAAGGGGGCGCCCGGCGGCGCGGCCTTGGTCAGCGTGAGCGGGATGTTCCCGGTGTTGGCGATGTCGAAGGTCCGGGTGACCGACTTGCCCACCGGGACGGTGCCGAAGTCGGTGCGCGCGGGAGTCAGCGTCAGGTGCGCCTGGCCCTGGACGGCGGTGCCGAGCAGGGAGACCGTGGCGGTGCCGTCCGGGCCGGCGACGGTGAGGGTGCCGCTGTCGTTCCCGGCGGCGGTGGGCCGGTAGGTGACCGGGACGGTGACCGAGTCCTTGGGGTGGACGACGGTGCCCGCGGCGGGCAGTCCGTCCGCGCTGAACGGGGCGGTGGGCGCTGTGCTGCCGGTGACCGTCTCGTCGGCGCTGCCGGTGTTGGTGACGTTGACGGTCAGCGTCTTCTCGGTGCCCGTGGCCACGGTGCCGAAGGCCAGCGTCGAGGGGAACGGCGTGAAGCCGGGCGCGATGCCGTAGCCGGTCAGCCCGAAGCCGACGGTGGCGGTGGAGCCGCCCCCGGTGTCCAGGCTGTAGGTCAGCGTCCCGCTCGCGGACCCGGGCGCGGTGGGGTTGAAGGCGCCCTGGACGGTGTAGGTCTGACCGGCCGTCAGCTGGACCGGAAGTCCCGGCGCGGTGACGCCGAAGGGGGCGCCCGCGCTGACGCCGGTGATGGTGACGGCATGGGTGGCCGTGACGGTAACGGCCTGCGGCGCGCTGCCGCTGCCGACCGGGGTGTCCGGGAAGGCGGTGGCGCCGCCGGTGAGCAGGCTGGCCGCCGGGCGGCCGAAGGCGATCACGTGCCCGTCCCTGGTGCCGACGTAGACGCGGCCGCCGCTGGTCGCCGGAACCTCGAACTTGCTTGCGGTGCCGATGGGTTCGGAGTGCAGCAGCTCCAGCGTCCCGTTGCCGTCCGGCACCGCCCGGTAGGCGCGCAGCGTGCCGTCCGCACCGGAGGACCCGGAGGAGTACACCGCCCAGACCACCGCGCTGCCTGCGGTGGTCCGGTCGGACGTGACGACCGGGGATCCGGAGGTGTAGCCGAAGGACTCGGCGCTGGTCCCGGCCAGGCTGAGCACGGGCTGCCCGGAGCCGTCGACCCCGCGCCGGTAGGCGCGCAGCGGACCGCGGCTGCCGACGGCGTAGACCCAGCCGCCCTCGCCGCCGTAGACGGCGGGATGGCCCCACACCCCTTCGAAGGGCCCGGTCACCCCCACGACGGCGTCGGTGCCACCCGGCCCCTGCGCGCGGCCGCCGAGGTGGTCCCGGTCGAGCAGGAAGACCCGCCCGTCCTTGCCGATCTGGACCAGCAGGTGCGGGTGGGCGGCGGTGCCGAAGCCGTCCGGGAGGGCGACCGGGCCGCCGGAGCCGAGGTCGGTGTCGTTCTGGTCCAGCGTGGCCGCGTTCGCGGGGCTGAAGAAGTCCTGGGCCGCCATCGTCCCGTCGCTGTTGACGGCCAGTCGGACCACGGACTCGGACAGCTGCCCCGGCGGCCGGTCGCCCGGGGCGGGCGCGGGCGCCACGCCGTTGCCGGTGGAGAAGATGATCCGGCCCGGGCCGTCGGAGACCAGGCCGCCGCCGCCCATCCACACCCCGGCCATGCCGTTCGCGGAGTTGTCCTCCGTCGCCCACAGCCTGAGCGCGCGGGTGCTGGTGTTGAGCGAGGCCACGTAGCCGACGTAGGGACCGAAGTCGCAGTGGGAGGCGAAACCGATGAACAGCCGGCCGTCGAGCAGCAGCAGGCCGGGGCGCTGCATCGCGGTCTCCGGGTTGAAGGCGCGGGTCGGGTCGTTGCTGGGGGCGCCCGCCACGGTCACCGGCCAGCCGCTGCGTTCGGCGCCGGTGGCGAGGTCCAGGGCGTGCACGTACCAGTGCGGGTGCGCGGCGTCGGGGCCGTCGTTCACCTTGGCGGTGAGGTAGACGGTGCGGGTGGCCGGGTCGAGGACCGGCGTGGAGGTGACGCCGATGTCGGGCACCAGGTCGCCGCAGCCGACCGTGGCGGCCGGCCAGGGCGTGCCGAGGTCGCGACGCCAGCTGACCGCGCCGGTCGTCGCGTCGATCCCGTACACCTTGTCGTTCTCGGTCGCGGCGACCACCAGCCCGCCCGCGACCAGCGGCTGGGCGTAGACCTGGCCGTCCACCGCGGTGCTGAACTGCCGTCCGAAATCCGAGCTCTGCACGTCGGCGGGGCCGAGCGCGCTCTCCTGCGGGTCCCAGCCGGTGCGGGCCGGATCGACCGAGACCGTGGTCACGTCGGCCCGGGCGGGCTCCGCCGCGAGCGGCCCGGCGAGCAGACACGCCGTCAACAGCCCGGCCCACACCGCCGACCGCCGCGTCGGTCGCCCCCGGCCCACCGCACCCATGCCCTGCCTCCCGTCCGCCTTCGACGCTGAAAGCGTGCGGTCATGCTGTCGGAAAGTAAGGACGGCGGCACAGGGCGTGAGCGCAGATTCACGCGCACGGGTGCGCATCCGGGCCCGTCCCACGTCAGCGCCCGGCCTGGTCCGCAGAACGCGGCGCTCCGCATAGGCTGAGTCCGTGGCAGTAGTGGACGTGCAGATCACCGACCCGAAGGCGGCCAGGCGGGCCGCCAAGCAGGCCCGCAAGCGCGAGGTCCCGCTGGACTTCCCGCGCGCCTGGGCGGAGTTCGCCGACCCGGCGGGCCCGGACCCCGGCGAGGAGGAGGCGCAGGTCTTCCGCGTGGACCTGACCTGGCTCACCTCCCGCTGGACCTGCGTCTTCGGCCGCGGCTGCCACGGCATCCGCCCCGGCCGGGCCGCCGACGGCTGCTGCACGCTGGGCGCGCACTGGTCCGACGAGGAGGACGAGCAGCGGGTCCTCGGCCACGCGGCCCGGCTGACCCCGGAGACCTGGCAGTTCCACAAGCAGGGCACCGGCCCCAAGGGCATCACCGAACCCGACGACGACGGCGAGCCGCGCACCCGGCGCATCGACGGCGCGTGCATCTTCCTCAACCGCCCCGGCTTCCCCGGCGGCGAGGGCTGCGCCCTGCACACCCTGGCGCTGAGCGAGGGACGCGAGCCCCTGGAGACCAAGCCCGACGTCTGCTGGCAACTGCCGATCCGCCGCACCTACGACTGGATCGACCGCCCCGACGAGACCCGCTACCTCCAGGTCACCATCGGCGAGTACGACCGCCGCGGCTGGGGTCCCGGCGGGCACGACCTGCAGTGGTGGTGCACCGGCAGCCCGGACGCCCACATCGGGGCGGAGCCGGTGTACGTCTCGTACCGCGCCGAGCTGGTCGAACTGATGGGCCCTCAGGCCTACGCCGTCCTGGTCGACCTCTGCGAGCGCCACCTCTCCGCCCCCTCCGGCCCCGTGGCCCCCCACCCCGCAGACCCAGACCCGGCCTGAGCCGCGCGGGCCCCGGTCAGCCGCCCTGGGGCGCGGCGGCGCCGGACGGGGCGGAGCAGTCGGGGGACGCGCCGGGGCAGTCGGAGGGCGAGGCCGTCGGGGTGGGCGTCGGCGAGGCCGAGCTCTGGGACGGCGTGGGAGTCGGAGTCGGCGAGGCCGACGAAGCGCTCGGCGAGGGCGACGGCATGCCGCGGCGCCCGCCGGACCCGGTGACGGTGACGACGGCGCCACCGGGCGCGAAGCGCACGTGCGCGGTCCAGGAGCCGTCCGGAGCGATCGCGTCGTCCACCGTGACCAGCACCGTGGCCTGCGTTCCAGCAGCGAGCACGCCGGAGTCGCGGCTCAGCCGCAGCCAGGAGGCGTCCGGGCTGGCGTGCCAACTCACCGACGAGCCGCCGGGGTTGCTCAGCGTCAGCACGGTGCGTCCGTTCAACTGCCCTGCGGTGACGACGAGTCGGCCGGGGCCCGCACTGGGCGGCGTCGGTGTCGACCGCGTCGCAGGGGTGCTGACGGTGGTGACCGGCACCCCCACGCCCTCACCGAGGTGGCCGCTGCTGCCCTGACCCGCGGTCGTCGCCCCGCCGGGCGCGGCGGCCACGGTCGCGGGCGCGCTGCCGCTCGCCACGGGCACCGGCTGGGTGGAGGCGGTCGGTTGGGCGGTCGGCGAGCTGACCTGCACCCCGGTGATCCCGGCCGCCCCGCCCGGACCCTGCGCCTGCGGCTCCCCCGAACCCGCCGGAGCACCGTGCAGGGCCAGGGCCACCCCCACCGGCCCCAGCACCGCCGCCGCCACCAGCACGCCGGCCAGGCCCCGGTGACGGGCCGTCAGTGCCCGCTGCTCCTCCGGAGTGCGGTGCACCGGGAAGCCGCGGCGGTCGAAGACGGGTTCCCGAACAGGCTCCCGGTCCCGTGCGAAGAAACCTTCCCCCACCTTCAGCGCCCGGCGCGGCACCCGGATCAGCGGCAGCGCTCCGGCCGCAGCGAGCGTCCCGGGCCACGGCCCCTGCGCCCGGCCACGCTCCACCGCGCCGCGGCAGGTGGGGCAGGCGTCCAGGTGTCGGACCAGCTCCCCCCGCAGGGCGGGCGCCAGCACCGGGCCGCGGTCGCGGCCCAGGCGGCTCAGCTCCGGACAGGCGTCCTCGGCCAGCAGGGCGAGCGCGGCGGCCGTGCGTTCCAACTCCTGCTCCGCCTCGGCCAGCAGCTGCATGGCGCGCTCGGCGCGCAGGTCGAGCACCGCCGCCAGCTCGGGCACGTCCAACTGGTGACGGCCCGTCAACTCCAGCAGCTCACGCTGCTCGGGCGTGGTCCCCGCCGCCTCGGGCCACGCCAGCCGGGCGAGCCGCGGATGCGCGGCCGGATCGGCGGCGTCCACGGGGGCGAGCCCGCCCCGCTCCAACCGGACCAGGCAGACGTACCGCGCCAGCGCGTACAGCCAGGCACGCTGCAGCTCCGGGCGGCGCAGCCGCCGCCCGTGGCGTATCGCCAGCTGCTTGACCTCGCGAACGGCGGTCAGCGCCTCGTCCTGGTCGCACAGCACCGACAGGCAGTAGGTGAAGAGCGCGTCGCCGAGGTGCTCGGCCGCCTCGTCGACGGCGCCGGGGGTTTCGGTGCTCACCACGCCGACGCTAGGGGGGTGGCGCACCCCGACCCCCTCCCCACAGCCCCCGATCCACGCTTTCGGGTGACAACCCGTAACCCCCGGGAGGTCGCCTCCCCGGGAGCGCGAGGCGTCGACACCTGGCTCCGCCGCGTGGGTCGACAGCCCCGCGCCCCCGGGGAGGGGTCCTGTCAGAGGGAACAGCTACGGTTCAGGGCATGGCAGCACGAACGTCCAACTCCAAGGCGCGCTCCACCTACCGGTGCACCGAGTGCGGCGCCACGCCGCCCAAGTGGACGGGTCGCTGCTCCGAGTGCAACGCGTGGGGCACCGTGGAGGAGTACGGCTCGCCCACGGCCGTGCGGACCACCGCGGCGGGGCCGGTCTCGCAGGCCGCCAGGCCCATCGGGCAGGTGGACGCCACCGTCGCGGCCTCCCGGCCCACCGGGATCGACGAGTTGGACCGGGTCCTCGGCGGCGGGCTGGTGCCCGGCGCCGTCGTGCTGATCGCGGGCGAGCCGGGCGTCGGCAAGTCCACCCTGCTCCTCGACGTCGCCGCCAAGGCCGCCGGTCCCGGGCACCGCACCCTCTACGTCACCGGCGAGGAGTCGGCCAGCCAGGTGCGCCTGCGCGCCGACCGGATCAACGCGCTCCACCCCGAGCTCTACCTCGCCGCCGAGACCGACCTCGGCGCGGTCCTCGGGCACATCGAGCAGGTGCAGCCCTCCCTGCTGATCCTCGACTCGGTGCAGACCGTCGCCTCCGCCGAGCTGGACGGCGCGCCCGGAGGCCCCGCGCAGATCCGCGAGGTGGCCAACGCGCTGATCCGGGCCTCCAAGACACGCGGCATGTCCAGCCTGCTCGTGGGCCACGTGACCAAGGACGGCAACATCGCCGGCCCGCGGCTGCTGGAGCACCTGGTCGACGTCGTCCTCCATTTCGAGGGGGACCGCCACGCCCGGCTCCGGCTGATCCGCGGCGTGAAGAACCGCTACGGCGCGACCGACGAGGTGGGCTGCTTCGAGCTGCACGACTCCGGGATCACCGGCCTGCCCGACCCCTCCGGTCTCTTCCTGACCAAGCGGAAGGAGCCGGTCCCCGGCACCTGTCTGACCGTCACCCTCGAAGGCCGTCGGCCGCTGGTCGCCGAGGTGCAGGCGCTGATGACGGACACCCAGATCCCCTCGCCGCGCCGGGCCACCTCGGGTCTGGACTCGCCGCGCATCGCGATGATCCTCGCGGTGCTGGAGCGTCACGGCGGGGTCAGGCTGGGGAAGTTGGACATCTACGCCGCCACCGTCGGCGGCGTTCGGCTGAGCGAACCGGCGGCCGACCTCGCCGTCGCCCTGGCTCTGGCCAGCTCGGCCGCCGACACGCCGCTGCCCCAGGAGCTGGTCGCCGTGGGCGAGGTGGGGCTTGCCGGAGAGGTGCGCCGGGTCACCGGCGTCGAGCGCCGGCTGTCCGAGGCGCACCGGCTCGGCTTCACCCATGCCCTGGTCCCGCCTGACCCCGGCAAGGTTCCCAAGGGGATGCGGGTCATCGAGGTGGCCACGATCGGCGAGGCGCTGGCCGCGATCCCGAAGCCCCGGCGGCCGCGCGCCGCACGTGCCGGCGAGAAGGCCGACGGCCGCCCCGCGGAGCGGTCGGCTGAACGGTCGGCCCCACGCCCGCGGATTCCTGACGATTCGTCTGATCCGATGGCCGGATGGGAGGAAATCGGGCGCAATACGCCCGAGTAACAGCACAGCCGGATCTCAAATCCCCCATGGGGGCAATAAGCAGGCACGTGCCCATGCAGCCGTAGGTAAAGTTGTACGCGCACACCCCACCCCATCGGAGGAGTAGCCCCAGTGGCAGCCAACGAACGGGGGGATCGCTCCTCCCGCGAGGAGGCCCTTCTCCGGGCTTCCCTCAGTGCCATCGCTCCCGGCACCGCCCTGCGTGACGGTCTGGAGCGGGTGCTGCGCGGCCGCACCGGCGGCCTGATCGTCCTCGGCTTCGACAAGCAGGTCGAGTCGCTGTGCACCGGCGGCTTCGTGCTCGACGTCGAGTTCTCCGCCACGCGGTTGCGCGAACTGTGCAAGCTGGACGGCGCGGTGGTCCTCGACAAGGACATCACCAAGATCGTGCGGGCAGGCGTGCAGCTGGTCCCCGACGCGGACATCCCCACCGAGGAGACGGGCACCCGGCACCGCACCGCCGAGCGGGTCAACAAGCAGACGGGGTACCCGGTCGTCTCGGTCAGCCAGTCGATGCGGCTGATCGCCCTCTACGTCAACGGCACCCGCCGTGCCATCGAGGACTCCGCCGCGATCCTCTCCCGGGCCAACCAGGCGCTGGCCACGCTGGAGCGCTACAAGCTGCGCCTGGACGAGGTCACCGGCACGCTCTCCGCGCTGGAGATCGAGGATCTGGTGACGGTGCGTGATGTCGCTTCCGTGGCCCAGCGGTTGGAGATGGTCCGCCTGATCGCGGACGAGATCGCGGGCTACGTGGTGGAGCTGGGCACCGACGGCCGCCTGCTCTCCCTGCAGCTGGACGAGCTGATCGCCGGGGTCGAGCCGGACCGCGAGCTGATCTCCCGCGACTACTTCCCGGAGCGGGCGGCGAAGAAGGGCCGCACGGTCCAGGAAGTCCTCACGGACCTGGAGGCGCTGACCCACACCGAACTGCTCGACCTGCAGACGGTGGCGAAGGCGATGGGGTACGCGGGCACGCCCGAGGCGCTGGACGCGGCGGTCAGCCCCCGGGGTTACCGTCTGCTGGCGAAGGTCCCGCGCCTGCCCAACACCGTCATCGAGCGACTGGTGGAGCACTTCGGCGGACTGCAGAAGCTGCTCGCCGCGAGCATCGACGACCTGCAGGCGGTGGAGGGCGTCGGCGAGTCCCGCGCCCGGAGCGTCCGCGAGGGGCTCAGCCGCCTGGCGGAGAGCAGCATCCTGGAACGCTACGTGTAGGTGCACCGCGCCCCGCCAGGGGCGCGAGGATCACCCACCCTCCCCCAGCCTTCGGCCGGGGTGCCCCCACGGCGGGAGGTGCCCCCAGCGCGAACAACACACCACTCGCGGAGGTCCGTCCCCGATCAAGGGGTCGGACCTCCGCGAGCGGTGGGCTGGTCGCGCGGTTTCCCGCGCGCTGGCGGGGCGCTCAGCTGCCGAAGGGGGCGAGCTTGAACTGGTGCGTGGGCTGGGACTGGAGGCCGCTCACGGCCACGCGGGCCAGGTAGGTGCCGGAGGCCACCGCCCCGCCGCCCGTGCCGGGGGTGCAGCCGGGCTTGGACGTGGTGCGGGCCCACTGGAACGTGGCCGTCAGCGGTCCGCCGGAGGCGGGGACCGCGTACCACTGGGCGGAGCCGTCCTTCGGGCAGTCGCCGGAGGACCAGACCCGCGTGCCGCTGTCGGAAGTGATGGTCAGCACGGCCGACTTGGCGCCCAGGTCGATCCGGCAGGCGGCGCCGCCGGTGTTGGTGACGTCGAGCGTGAACGTCGGCCACTGCGAGGAGTTGTAGGTCTGCTCCGAGCTGTTGAGCGCCAACTCCAGGTCTGCGGGCGCGCACTGGGGCAGGTTGGCCACGCCGGGCGCGTTCCCCTGCGCCGTACCGCCACCGGAACCGGAGCCCGAACCGCCGGCGCCCCCACCCGAGCCTCCGCCGGAGACGCTGACCGGCGCGCCGGCCGACGCCGACGCGGAGGCGGACGCCGAGGGCGTCGCCCCGGCGCCGGCGCTCGCGCTCCCTCCGCCGCTCGGGCCGCCACCCGTCGCCGGAGCCGAACTGCCGCCCGGCTTGCCGTCGTTGGAGCCGCCGCCGGGCGTCAGGGAGCCCGCCGGGGAACCGGACGCGCCTGCCACGGGCGAGTTGCCGCCGCCCCCGCCGAAGACCAGCCAGACGAGCAGGGCCACGACCGCCGCGAAGGCGGCCAGCACGACGACGCGCCGGCGCCAGTAGATGGAGGCCGGCAGGGGTCCGACGGGATTGCGCAGAGAAGGCACGAGCAAACCTTACGAGACGTCAACCCCTGCTCACGGCAACACCACCGCACTCGCGCCCCTTCTTTCACATGATCGTCCATTTGCTCCGTCCGGCGGGTGGTCCGTCCCCCTGTGGGAGGATCGGAGCACCATGACCACGACGCCCCACCCGAGCCTCCCCTCGCTGCACCGCACCGTCCTCGGCTGGTACCAGGCGAACGCCCGCGAGCTGCCCTGGCGTGAACCGGACGCCGGGCCCTGGGCGGTGATGGTCAGTGAGTTCATGCTCCAGCAGACTCCGGTCAAGCGGGTGCTGCCGGTCTGGCACGCGTGGATGGAACGCTGGCCCACCCCGGGCGCGCTCGCGGCAGAGGCGCCCGGCGAGGCCGTCCGGGCGTGGGGAAGGCTCGGCTACCCGCGGCGGGCGCTGCGGCTCCATGCCGCCGCGACCGCGATCACCGAGGAGCACGGGGGCGTCGTCCCCTCCGACCACGCCGCGCTGCTGGCCCTGCCCGGCGTCGGCGAGTACACCGCCGCCGCCGTCGCCTCCTTCGCGTTCCGGCAGCGGCACGCGGTGCTGGACACCAACGTCCGCCGGGTCTTCGCCCGGCTGGTCGAGGGCCAGGAGTACCCGCCCAACGCCACCACCGCGGCGGAGCGGCGCACCGCGGCCGGCCTGCTGCCCGAGCAGCCGGAGACCGCGGCCGCCTGGGCCGTCGCGGTGATGGAACTGGGCGCGCTGGTGTGCACGGCCCGCAGCCCCGAGTGCGGGCGCTGCCCGGTGGCGGCGGAATGCGCGTGGCGGCTCGCAGGTTCACCACCGCATGAGGGGCCGCCGCGTCGGGGGCAGAGCTACGCGGGAACCGACCGACAGGTCCGCGGCCTGCTGCTGGCCGTGCTGCGCGAGGCGGAGGGTCCCGTGACGCAGCGTCAGCTGGACGCGGTGTGGGGCGAGCCGGTGCAGCGCGCCCGGGCGCTGGACGGGCTGGTCGCCGACGGGCTGGTCGAGCCGGTCCAGCCCGGCGTCTACCGGCTGCCGTCGTGAAGCGGCCGGGACCGCCCTGCACCGGGCCTCTTACCGCTTCCTAGCCGGGCGGCTAGGAAGCGTGGACATGGCGCGATAAGCTCGGCCCGACCACTGATGAAGAGGCGGATGGATGACGACCCAGGCACCGCGCACCGACACCCGCGCGCGCATCATCGACACCGCCCTCGAACTGTTCGCCGAGCACGGGTACGAGAAGACGTCGCTGCGTGAGATCGCCGACCGCCTCGGCGTCACCAAGGCCGCGCTCTACTACCACTTCCGCACCAAGGAGGACATCCTCGCCGGGATCGTCGACTCCATGTCCGCCCCCATCGACGAGGCCATCGCCTGGGGCGAGCAGCAGGAGTACAGCCCGGCGGTGCGGGACGAGATCATCCGCCGGTACGCGGAGGGGATGGTCGACCGCAAGCGGCTGGTCCGCTTCTTCCACGAGAACCAGCCCACCATCCGGGACCTGGCGGTCGGCAACCGCTTCAAGGAGCGCATGATCGCGCTCACCCGGCTGCTGCAGGGGCCGAACGCCGGCTACGAGGACCGGGTGCGCTCGGCTGTCGCCCTGATGAGCATCAACGTCGCCCAGTTCGTGGCCGAGGCGCACGTGGACGAGTGCACCCACCGCGAGCTCCCGGACCTGCCCGACGAGGCCACCCGGCTCGCCCTGGGACTCAAGATCGCCCTGGAGATCGCCGACCGGATCGGCAAGCCCGCCTAGGACGACGGGCGCCGCCGGGAAGCCCCCCGCGCGTGAGGCCCCTCACAGGCCCTTGGTCCCCTACGACCCAGGATCGTAGTCACCCGCCCGCGCGGTGGGCAGCCCGTACCCGCGGAAACCCCCGGCCGTCCTACTACCACGCGTCGTAGCAGGGGTGTTTCCGGCCCGCCCGGGCCCGGTGTTACCCAGGAATGGACCTGCTCGGGTCCGAGAGTGCACCGACGTCCCGAGAGCCCTCACCGACTGCTCGGGAGTCCACGCATGTCCGCCTTCGCCGTGTCCGGCCGCATCGCCCAGCGCCGCAAGCGCATCGCCACCGTCGCCGCCACCGCTGCCGCCGTCGCCCTCGCGGGCGGGACCGTGTTCACCGTCTCCGCCTACGCCGACGACACCCGCGCCCAGCTGTCCGGCGGGAACTGGAGCACCGAGCTGACCAGCGCGCCCAAGACCCCCGCCACCACTCCGGTGTCCACGACCAACGCGGTCGCCGCGAGCGCCGTGACCGCTTCCCCCGTCTGGGCCGCCAGCCAGTCCGCCGCCACCGCCGCCCAGGCGAAGGCCGCGGCCCAGGCCAAGGTCCAGGCCGCCGCCGCGGCGAAGGCCAAGGCCGAGGCGGCCGCGAAGGACGCCGCCCAAGCGAAGGCCGTGGCCGCCTCCCGCGCCGCCGAGCGCGCCAAGCTGGCCGCGGCCAAGGCGGCCGCTGCCGCCAAGGCCTACGTGACGCCGGTGGCCCACCCCACCATCAGCGAGAACTTCGGCGTCCCCGGCCCGTGGGCGGCCGGCTACCACACCGGCACCGACTTCGCCGTCAACGTGGGCACCGCCGTGCACGCGGTGACCTCCGGCACGGTCGTCTCCGCGGGCTGGCAGAACGCCTACGGCAACACCGTGGTGGTGCACCTGTCCGACGGCAGGTACGCCCTCTACGCGCACCTCTCGCACATCGGCGTCCAGGCGGGCCAGCACGTGGCCAAGGGCGCGCAGCTGGGCAAGTCGGGCAACACCGGCAACTCGACCGGCCCGCACCTGCACTTCGAGATCCGCACCAGCAACGCCTACGGCGCGGTCGTCAACCCGGTGACCTACCTCAAGCAGCACGGCGCGAGCCTGTAGCGGGCCTCCGGCGGGTACTGCCGAGTACTCCTCGGATTGACGTTCCGTCAATGCCCGTGCACCACAGCAAATCCTCCATAGCAGCCCCTTGACCCCTGTCAGCGGTCGGCATTGTCCGGCCGCTGACCGCGTGTGAGGCTCCTGTCAGAGATCCCCCCAACTCCTCGGCAGGAGCCCGCACATGTCGACGTTCGACCGGTACACCGTGCCGCCGGAAACCCCTCTCTGGTCCGTGCCCGCCGCCGGCGCGGCCCGGCTGAACTGGGAGTACGACGACGGACGCGACCACCTGCTCGCCCTCTACCAGAAGGGCAAGGACAAGCAGTGGGACGCCGCCAAGCGCATCGACTGGTCCCTGGAGGTCGATCCCTACGACCCGCTGGGCGTTCCCGACGAGGCCATGGCCATCTACGGAACCGCGTACTGGGACAAGTTCAGCCCGGCCGAACGCGCGGACCTGCGGCGGCACTTCGCCTCCTGGCAGTTCAGCCAGTTCCTCCACGGCGAGCAGGGCGCCATGGTCTGCGCCGCCCGCATCGTCGAGTCGGTGCCCGACCTGGACGCGAAGTTCTACTCGGCCACGCAGACCATGGACGAGGCCCGGCACGCCGAGCTGTACTCGCGGTTCCTGCACGAGAAGATCGGCATGCTCTACCCGATCAACGACAACCTGCAGTCACTGCTCGGCGACACCCTGCGCGACTCTCGGTGGGACATGCCGTACCTGGGCATGCAGGTGCTCATCGAGGGCCTGGCCCTGGCCGCCTTCGGGCTGATCCGGGACACCACGACCAAGCCGCTGCCCAAGCAGCTGCTGGCGTACGTGATGCAGGACGAGGCCCGGCACGTGGCCTTCGGGCGGATGGCGCTGCGCGACTACTACAAGCAGCTGACGGCCGCGGAGCTGGCCGAGCGCGAGGAGTTCGTGATCGAGGGCTGCTACCTGATGCGCGACCGCCTGAGCGGAGTGGAGGTACTGCAGAACTTCGGCATCCCGGCGGCGGACGCCAAGGCTGTCACCGAGCAGAGCGAGTACCTGCAGTTCTTCCGCAAGCTGCTGTTCTCCCGGATCGTGCCCTGTGTCAAGGACATCGGGCTGTGGGGGCCGAAGCTGCAGCAGGCCTACGTGGACATGGGCGTCTTCGAGCTGGGCGACTCCAACCTGGACGCGCTGATGCGGCAGGATGAGGAGATCGCCGAGCAGCTGGACGCCCAGCGCTTCGCGGCGGAGGAGGCCGCCCGCGCGGCGGAGGTCGCCGAGGCGATCGCGCAGGGCAGGGACTGACGACGGCGGGGGTGCGGTGGAAGGGACGCGGCTGAGCGCCGAACCCCCGGCGGGAGCACGGGACCTGCTCCTATCCTGACGGCATGGTGGGGGTACTCGGCGTCCTGGTGGGCGTGCTCGTGGCGGTCGTTCTCGGCTCCTCCGTCCGCCGGGTGCCGGAGGGGACGGTGGCCGTCGTCGAACGCTTCGGCCGCTACGCGCGCACGCTCCGGCCCGGCACGGCGCTGCTGCTGCCGATGGCGGAGCGGGTGCGCAACCGGATCGACGTCCAGGAGCAGACCGTGCCGCTGCGGGTCGTCGGCACCGACGCGCAGGGGCGCCCCGTCGTGCTGCAACTCCGGCTCCGCTACAAGGTGGTGGACCCCCGGGCCGCCACCTACGGTGTCTCGGCCCCCGGCCCGGCCCTGGTCCAGCTGCTCGACGTCGCCGCACGCGACGCGGTGGCGGCGGAACCGGCCGACCAGCTGCGCCGGCATTTGCAGCCGGTGGCGGACCGGCTGCTGGCCCTGCTGAAGGAGTCCGGGCGCGGCTGGGGTGTCCGGGTGGACGAGGTGTTCGTGGACGAGGTCTCGGGCTGAGTCCGCGACCCCGTGCGACTCTTCACAGTTCCGTGACGGCCTGCGCGAACGCCCGCCCGGCGCGCAGCCGCGCGTCCATGCTGAGCGGCATGAGCCACTCCCGGATCGACCTCACCGACGCCGTGCAGACCATCCGCGACCAGCTGATCGCCGCGGCGGCGCGCGGCAGCGGGCAGCCCGTCTCCTTCGAAGTGGGCACGGTGCAACTGGAGTTCACTGTGCAGCTGGAGGCCGACGCGCAGGCGAGGGGCGGCTTCAAGGCCTGGGTGCTGTCCGGCGAGGCGGCGGCGGGGGTCAAGGCCGGGCACACCCAGAAGGTCACCCTGAACCTGACACCGCGCAACGCCTACAGCCACGGCTCGCTCGAGATCGGCGACGAGGACCTCGGCCGCACCGACCACTTCGGCTGAACGTCGGCGGCCGGGCCGCCGCCCGGTCAACGGGGGTCGGGGAAGCTCCAGTTGAGCAGGACGCAGTCCTCCTCCTCGGCCGCGCCCGCGCTGCGGTAGGCGGCCAGGGCGGCGGGGTTGCCCCGGTCCGTCAGCACCCACATGCCGTAGCAGCCCCGCTGCCGGGCCAGTTCGGCCAGCGCCTCGACGAGGGCGCGGCCGACACCCCGGCGCCGGTGCGCCTCGGCCACGGCGAGTTCGTAGAGGAACATCTCGGTCCCCTTGTCGGGGTGCGTCACCTCCACCCCGCTGACGAAGCCCACCGGCGCCGCGGCGTCGCTCTCGCCCACGCTCCCGTTCACGGGACCGTCCGGGTAGGGTTCCCGGTCCGGGTAGGCCAGCAGCAGGTGGTGGCCGTCCTCGACGAGAAAGCGGCCCACCCCCTCCGGCTTCACCGGACCGTCGAACAGGTGCTCCGCGGCGACGATCTCGTCGACCGTCCTCGCCGCTCGGATCTCGGTCATGGCGGCATCATCCTCGCCCGGTGCCCCGCACACCAGCGAAGGC
>NZ_JBHSQJ010000022.1:49380-72046 GCF_042658505.1 Streptacidiphilus monticola
GCTGCCGCCGCTCCGGGCCGTCGCGTGGCTCGGCGTCCGGTCCGACGCTGCGTCAGCCGGTGAAGTACCCGGTGAGGTCGGCCACCACGTTGACGTTGCCGGCGTGGTTGTAGAAGTCGACCGTGCCGTTCACCACCGGCACCACGACCAGGTTCGGGATCGTCTGCCCCGCCCGGAAGTTGACGTTGGAGACGGACGGCAGCGCCTTTCCGTCCGGGTAGACGGTGAGGTAGCCGGCGGCGGTCGGGCCGACCGCGGTGACGTTGAGCACCACGGCCTTGGCGTTCAGCGGCACGCCGTTGGCGGCGCCCACGGTCAGCTTGACCGTGCCGCCCGTGCCGAGCACGCCCGTGCGGACGCCGGTGCCGCTGCGGGTGTCCATGACGCGCACCGGGGACACGGTGTGGAAGACCGCACCCGAGCCGCTGTAGTACCCGTTGATGTCGGCCACCAGGTCCACCGTGCCGTAGTGGTTGTACAGCCGCACCTTGCCGTCCGCGCCGACCGGGACGATCACCAGGTTGGAGATGACCTGCTTGGCCGTGAAGTTGAGGTTCGAGGCCGAGGTGCGCGTGGTGCCGTCCGGATACACCGTCACATAGCTGGAGCCGGACGGGTTCACCGCGGTCACGTTCAGCACGACCGCGGTGACCCCGGACGCCGGGACCCCGGCGTTGCCGGTGATCTGCAGGGCGATCGAGGCGCCCGCGCCCACCCGCGCCCTGGCGGCGCCGATGCCGTACCGCGTGTCCAGCAGCCGGGTCGGGCCCACGCCGGTCAGCTTCGAGCCGGAGCCCGAGCGGACGTAGTAGCCGGTGATGTCGGCGACCAGGTCGACGGTGCCGGCGTGGTTGTAGAGCCGCACCTTGCCGTCCGAACCCACGGGCACCGTGACCAGGTTGGGGATCACGTCGCCCGCGACGAAGTTCAGGTTCGAGGCGGAGCTGCGCGTGGTGCCGTCCGGATACACCGTCACATAGCCGGAGGCGGACGGGTTCACCGCGGTCACGTTCAGCACGACGGCGGAGACGCCGCTGGTCGGCACCCCGGCCTTGCCGGTGATCTGCAGGGCGATCGAGGCGTCGGCCCCGACCCGCGCCTTCGCCGCGCCGATTCCCGCGCGGGTGTCCAGCAGCCGGGTCGGCGTGACCGGCGTGAAGGTGCTGGTCGCCGGGAACGCCGCCGGAACGACGGTGACGTCGGAGGCCTTGACGAAGGCCAGCCGGTGGTTGAAGGAGATCGGGTAGTACTGCGTGGTCCCCTTCAGATGGGTGCACGCGTTGTTCGCCGTGCAGGAGGGGTAGTCGCTGAAGTAGTCGTCGGCCGTCATGACGGCGTTGGCGACGTAGGACTCACCGGAGTGCATCAGGTAGGACAGCGGGGCGATGGTCGGCGCGTCGCTCGCGTAGGCGCCCGAGTACACGGACGCCTCCGGGTAGGGGCGGCCCCAGATCTGCGCCGTGCTGCCCGTCGGCGTCACGATCACCGGCTGCGTCAGGCTGTTCGCATAGGCATAGGCGCCACCGGGGTTGTAGAACCAGGCCTTCTGGCCGCCGTACCAGATCGCGGTCCAGGAGCCGGAGACCTGGGCCACGACGAAAGTCTCGCCGTAGACCGCCTTGTCCGTCCAGTCCGCCGCGGACTGGGTGCCGGTCTGCCCCTTGGCCGAGCTGACGACCGAGTCCTTGATCAGGCCGTAGCTCGTGCCCGGACCCTGGTACAGGTAGACGAAGTTGGCCTGGTGGCCGGGGCAGGGGTTGGTCGAGCAGCCGTTGACCGTCGGCTCGTAGGAGGTGCTGTAGGGCGGGGCGATGGTGACCGTGCCGCCGACCACGGGCTGGTCGTTGCCGCTCAACCGGTGCCCCAGCAGCCGGAAGTAGTAGCTCCAGTCCCAGTACGGGCCCGGGTCCCAGTGCTGCGCGGCCTGGCCGCTGTTGCTGATGCCGGGCACCTCGTCGTGCCCGATGATGTGCTGCCGGTCCAGCGGGATGCCAAAGCGGCCGGCCAGGTACTTCACCAGCGCGGCGGAGGACTGGTACTCGGAGGGCGTGTACCAGGAGCCGGTCTTCAGCGCGTAGCCCTCGTGCTCGATGCCGACGGAGTGCGCGTTGAAGGTCCGGTTGGCGGCGTGCCAGGCCACGTTGGAGGTCGCCACCAGCTGGGTCACCGAGCCGTCCTGGCCGACGACGTAGTGCGCGCTGGCGTAGCCGCCCTGCTGGAACGTGGCGATCGTGCCGGACTTGGTGCCCTCGGCGTCGTGGATGACGATGTAGTCGATGCTCTGCCCGTCCGCGGGACGGTTGCCCAGCGCGTAGGTGCCGTAGTCCCCGGAGGTGTCGTACTCCTTGTAGAGCGCCGGCGCCGGGGTGTCGCAGGCGAGCGTGCTGGGGCACTCCTTGGTGGCGACCCCGACGGAGGCGATCGCGGCAGCCGGAACCGTGGTCCCGGCGCCGGAGCCGGCCTGCGGCACCGCGGCCGGGTCGGGCTTGATGCTGACCACCTGGCCCTGCGGGGTGGTGCTGCTCACGCCCTTGCGGAGGTTGGTGAAGACCCGGTCGGCGAACTGCTGCGCGGCCGCCTTGTCGCTCGCGTGGCCGAACTCCGCTACGGCGGCGTACCACTGCGTCGGGTCGGTGGGCAGACTGCCCGTCAACTGCTTCTCGTAGGAGGCGAGTAGGGCCGCGCCGCCGCGGATGCTCTGGCGGGTGTCGGTCTTCAGCTCGTCGGGCGAGGCGCCGATCAGCTTGGCTGCCGCGTCCAGCGTGTGCAGGGCGGGCGAGGACGTGTCCACGTTCGTGGAGGCCGGCAGCGTCGGCGTCGCGCGCCGGGCGTGCTTGCGCCCGGAGCCCTCGGCGTCGATGCCGTCGTCGAACTCGTTGCCGGTGGCCGTCTTCAGGTCGTCCTTGGTGACCTGGGTCAGCCCCATCACGTTGTAGTTGCCCGTGACGCTGGGCGCGCCCTCGTGCTGGTCCCAGAGCGACTGCTCGTAGGAGAGCGCCATCAGCACGCCCTGCGGGACGTGGAACTCCTGCGCCGCGTCGGCGAACTGCTGCTGCAGGGCCGCGTTGCCGAGCGACGCCGCGGCGACCGCGCCGCCGGGGGCCGCCGATCCGCTCCAGGGCGCCGCCTCGGCGACCGCGCCGACCACGAGCGCGCCCGCGACCAGCGCGCCGGTCGCCCCCCACCAAGCCTTCGTATGCCCGCGTCGTCCATGCCTGGATCCCACGCAACGCCTCCCCGCCATCCGCACACCTGTGCGGTATTCGTTTGTACGGCAAGCAGCCGCCGAGGCTACCACCCGCCCCAGAAGGCTCCGACGGCCCCTCCCGCCCCCTTCACACCGGCTTCACGAGTCTTCGGACTCGTCGGCCCCACCCCGTGGCACGACGCGCTGCGGCAAGATAACCCCGTTGGCAGCGACGGGGTTTGGGGGAGATGGACGAGTGGCGCATCCGCAGCGGGCGCGGCTGGTGGCGGTGCTCGGGGCACGACAGGGCAGCGGATACCTGATCGGTCCCGGGCTGGTGCTGACGGCCGCGCACGTGGTGCGCGGCCGGGATCCCGCCGAGGTGGTGCTGCCCGGGGGCGGCGGCCGGCAGCCCTGCCGCGTGGTCTGGCTCCGTTACGACGACCGGTGCGACGCGGCGCTCCTGCGGCTCGCGTCCGACACGGGCGGTCCGGCGGACGGCGCGCCACCCGCCTGGGGCAGCTGGGCGGGGCTTGAGCCGCGTCCCGGCGCCGTCGCGGTCGGCTTCCCCCACGCCCAGCGGGACGGCTCCGGGCGGCTGGACACCGAGCAGTTGCTGGGCACCCTCAAACCGGCGACCGGACTGGTGGGCGGCCGCCCGGTGCTGGACAGCGCGCACCACGCGCCGCAGGGCGAGCGTCCCTGGGCGGGCCTGTCCGGTGCTCCGGTCTTCCTCGACGGCGAACTGATGGGCGTCGTCCGTGCCGAGCCCGGCGCCTGGGGCCACGGCCGGGTGGAACTGACTCCCAGCCAGGTCCTGCTCGCTGATCCGGAGTTCCGTGCCGCGGTCGGCCCGGACGGGCTCACCGTGGCGCCCGGCTTCGAGCAGCGCCTCCGGACCGCCCTGGCCCGCGAGTGGAACCAGGTGACGATCTTCGGCGTGACCCGCTCCTCCGCCCTTGAGGACTCCTGGCCCCTGGACCTCGCCTACCTGAGCCTGGAGCTTTCGGGCGGGGGAGTGCAGTTGCACGAGGACGGCCAGGAACCCCTGTCGCACCGGGTGGAGGACGCCTTCGCCGGGCGGCGTCGGGTGCTGCTGCGCGGTGAGGCGGGGTCGGGCAAGACGACGTTGCTGCAGTGGCTGACGACCATGGCCGCGCGCCGCGAACTCCCGGACTCGCTGCGGGAGTTCCAGGGCTGCCTGCCGGTGCTCCTGCGCCTGCGGGCACTCGCCCGCGACGGCGCCGAGCTGCCCGGCCCCGAGGAGTTCCTGCACGCGACGGGCAGCCCGCTCGCCGGTGCCCCGGGCTCGGCGGGGTGGATGAGCCGGAGGATGGCCGACGGCGGGGTGCTGCTGCTGATCGACGGCATCGACGAGGCCCCGTCCGGCCGGCGGCGACGGGTGCGGGAGTGGCTGGGCCGACTGCTGGCCGCCTACCCGGAGACCCGCTGCGTGGTCACCACCCGCCCGTCCGCCGTCCACGAGGGATGGCTGCGCGCACTGGACTTCGAGGAGCTGAGCCTGCTGCCCATGGGCCGCGGCGACGTCCGCGCCTTCGTCGACCGCTGGCACCAGGCGGCCCGGCACGCCGCCCCCGGGCGTTCCGGCCGACTGGACCAGTGGCGGCAGCAGTTGACCGACGCCCTGGACCGCAAGCCGGACCTGGCCCGGCTGGCCACCAACCCGCTGATGTGCTCGCTGATCTGCGCGCTGAATGTGGACCGCCGCGGCTACCTGCCCGCGGACCGGATGTCCCTCTACGACGCTGCGCTGGACATGCTGCTGGTCCGGCGCGACCAGGAGCGCGGCGTGGCGGCCGACTCCGAGGGCCCGAGCCTGGACCGGAGCCGCCAGCACGCGCTGCTGGAGAAGCTGGCCTACTGGCTGATCCGCAACGGGCAGTCGGAGCTGACGGAGAAACAGGCGCTGCAGCAGATCGACCGGGTCCGGCCGCGACTGGGTCTCGACACCACGGCCGACGACCTGCTCCGCCACCTCCTGGTCCGCAGCGGCCTGCTGCGCGAACCCGCCCCCGGCGCGGTCGACTTCGTCCACCGGACCTTCCAGGACTACCTCGGCGCGCAGGCCGCCGTCGAGGAGGGGGACATCCCGCTACTGGTGGCCCACGCCCACGAGGACCAGTGGGAGGACGTGCTGCGCCTGGCCGTCGGCCACGCGAGACGGCGGGAGCGGGCGGACCTGCTCACCGGCGTGCTCGACCGGGCGGACCAGGAGCCCTCGCACGCACACCGGCTCCGGCTGCTCGCGGCGATCTGCCTGGAGTTCGCCGTCGAGCTCGACCCGTCGATCCGGCAGCGGGTGGAGTCGGCGCTGGCCGAGGTGGTCCCGCCGCGTTCGGCCGAGGATGCGAAGGCACTGGCCGCGGCGGGCCCGATCGTCCTGGAACTGCTGCCCGGGCCCGAGGGGCTCGACCCGGTGACGGCCCATCATGTGGTCGTCTGCGCCACCACGGTCGGTACCGAGCGGGCGATCCCGCTGCTCCGCCGGTTCGCGGACCACCCGTCCCAGGAGGTGCGGGCCCAACTGGCGTGGGCCTGGGACCGCTTCGACCGGGCGGAGTACGGCGCCCAGGTCGTCGCCCGGCTCAGTCACGACGACGGCCTCCGCTTCGTCGTCCGGGGCCGGGAGGACGCCGCCTTCCTGGCGTCGCTGGGCGGACGGAGCTGCGTGCAGTACCAGGCCACCACCGGTCTGCCGGGCATCGAGCTGCTCCCGCCCGACACGCTCAACGAACTGCGGCTCCACGAGACCGTGCTGGACGAGGCCGACCTCGCGCTCCTGGACCGCTTCCCGCAGCTGAGGCGTCTTCAGCTGACGCGCTGCCACTGTCCGAGCCTGGCAGCACTGGCGGCGACCGCCGTCCGCCGGCTGCTGGTGCGCGAGTCCACGCTCCGTGGGCTGGAGGCGCTGACCGGGCTCACGGCGCTCGACCTCTGGGACTGCGCGGCGCAGCCCGTCCCCGGGCTGCCCCGACTCGCGACGCTGACCCTCGATCCGGCGGACCGCTTCGAGCCGGCCCAGCTCACGGCTTTGACGGAGATGGCCGATCTGCGGCTGGTCCACCTCTACCGGGGCACCTTCCCGGACCTAGGCGGGCTCGTGCTGCCCCAGGTGGGCGAGCTCTACCTGACCGCGGTGACGCTGACGCCGGAGCGCGTGGCCCAGATCCCGCGGGTCTTCCCCGGGCTGCGGGCCGTCACGGCCTGGGCGACGGAGCGGCTGGACCTGCTGCCCGCGCAGTACCCCGTCGTCCGGCCCTGAGCCGGAAACGCCGCTGCCCCCGCCGGTCCTGACGGATCGACGGGGGCAGTGCGGTCGGGCTCGACGCAGCGGTTACGCCGCGCCGGGGTCCTTGCTGAGGTTCGGGCCGGCCGAGACCGCGTCCGCCGCCACCGGGGTCTTGTCGACGCCGGTGAAGGTGAACTTGGCCTCCTTGCCCTCGCCCTCGACGTCCACGACGACGATGTGGCCGGAGCGCAGCTCGCCGAAGAGGATCTTCTCGGACAGCGTGTCCTCGATCTCGCGCTGGATGGTCCGGCGCAGCGGCCGGGCGCCCAGCAGCGGGTCGTAACCGCGCTTGGCCAGCAGGGACTTGGCGGCCGGACGGAGCTCCAGGCCCATGTCGCGGTCCTTCAGGCGCTCGTCCACCTTGGCGGCCATCAGGTCGACGATCTGGATGATCTCCTCCTCGCCGAGCTGGTGGAAGACCACGATGTCGTCGACGCGGTTGAGGAACTCGGGGCGGAAGTGCTGCTTGAGCTCCTCGCCGACCTTGGCCTTCATCCGCTCGTAGCCGGACTGGATGTCACCCTGGGCCGCGAAGCCCAGGTTGAAGCCCTTGGAGATGTCCCGGGTGCCGAGGTTGGTGGTCATGATGATGACCGTGTTCTTGAAGTCCACGACCCGGCCCTGGGAGTCGGTCAGCCGACCGTCCTCCAGGATCTGCAGCAGCGAGTTGAAGATGTCCGGGTGGGCCTTCTCGACCTCGTCGAAGAGGACGACCGAGAACGGCTTGCGGCGCACCTTCTCGGTCAGCTGGCCGCCCTCCTCGTACCCGACGTAGCCGGGCGGGGAGCCGAACAGCCGCGAGACGGTGTGCTTCTCGCTGAACTCGGACATGTCGAGCTGGATCAGCGCGTCCTCGTCGCCGAAGAGGAACTCGGCCAGCGTCTTGGACAGCTCGGTCTTACCGACGCCGGACGGGCCGGCGAAGATGAACGAACCGCCGGGACGCTTCGGGTCCTTGAGGCCGGCCCGGGTGCGCCGGATGGCCTGGGACAGCGCCTTGATGGCGTCCTTCTGGCCGATGACGCGCTTGTGGAGCTCGTCCTCCATGCGCAGCAGCCGGGAGGACTCCTCCTCGGTCAGCTTGAAGACCGGGATGCCGGTGGCGGTGGCCAGGACCTCGGCGATGAGCTCCTCGTCCACCTCGGCCACGACGTCCATGTCGCCGGCCTTCCACTCCTTCTCCCGCTTGGCCTTCGCCTGCAGCAGCTGCTTCTCGTTGTCGCGGAGGGCGGCGGCCTTCTCGAAGTCCTGCGCGTCGATCGCGGACTCCTTCTCCCGGCGCACGTCGGCGATCTTCTCGTCGAACTCGCGCAGGTCCGGCGGAGCCGTCATGCGGCGGATGCGCATCCGGGAGCCGGCCTCGTCGATCAGGTCGATCGCCTTGTCCGGCAGGAAGCGGTCGGAGATGTAACGGTCCGCCAGGGTGGCGGCGGCGACCAGGGCGGCATCCGTGATGGAGACGCGGTGGTGCGCCTCGTACCGGTCGCGCAGGCCCTTGAGGATCTCGATGGTGTGGGCGAGAGACGGCTCGGCGACCTGGATGGGCTGGAAGCGGCGCTCCAGGGCGGCGTCCTTCTCCAGGTGCTTGCGGTACTCGTCCAGCGTGGTGGCGCCGATGGTCTGCAGCTCACCTCGGGCCAGCATGGGCTTGAGGATGCTGGCGGCGTCGATCGCTCCTTCGGCGGCGCCTGCGCCGACGAGCGTGTGGATCTCGTCGATGAACAGGATGATGTCGCCGCGGGTGCGGATCTCCTTGAGCACCTTCTTCAGGCGCTCCTCGAAGTCACCGCGGTAGCGGGAGCCGGCGACCAGGGCGCCCAGGTCCAGGGTGTAGAGCTGCTTGTCCTTGATCGTCTCGGGCACCTCGCCCTTGACGATCGCCTGGGCCAGGCCCTCGACGACGGCCGTCTTGCCGACGCCGGGCTCGCCGATCAGCACCGGGTTGTTCTTGGTGCGGCGGGACAGCACCTGCATGACCCGCTCGATCTCCTTCTCGCGCCCGATGACCGGGTCGAGCTTGGCCTCGCGGGCGGCCTGGGTGAGGTTGCGCCCGAACTGGTCGAGGACCAGGGAGGTCGAGGGGGTGCCCTCGGCGGGGCCGCCGGCGGTGGCGGACTCCTTGCCGCCGCCCTGGTAGCCGGAGAGCAGCTGGATGACCTGCTGCCGCACCCGGTTCAGGTCGGCGCCCAGCTTGACGAGGACCTGGGCGGCGACGCCCTCGCCCTCGCGGATCAGGCCGAGCAGGATGTGCTCGGTGCCGATGTAGTTGTGGCCGAGCTGAAGGGCCTCGCGGAGCGACAGCTCCAGGACCTTCTTCGCCCGCGGGGTGAAGGGGATGTGGCCGGACGGGGCCTGCTGGCCCTGGCCGATGATCTCCTCGACCTGCTGGCGAACCGCCTCGAGCGAAATCCCGAGGCTCTCCAGGGCCTTAGCGGCGACACCCTCACCCTCGTGGATCAGGCCCAGGAGGATGTGCTCGGTGCCGATGTAGTTGTGGTTGAGCATCCGGGCTTCTTCCTGAGCCAGGACGACAACCCGCCGCGCGCGGTCGGTGAACCTCTCGAACATCGTTAATCGCTCCTCAGAGCGGTCGGAGCAGAAAGAGGGCGGTCCCCTCCCTGTCCTTCCGCATGCTAGTCCCGGAGGCCGGAACAGCTTCACTACAACCGTCGACACCTGCTGGCGAGAACGCCCCCGCGACGGCCGACAATGACTTGAACTGAATGCTGCGGGTTGGTGTTCCCGCAGGCCAGCCAGATCCACGCGGAATCGCTACGCCGACGGCGAACGCGGGGTGCGGCGTGCCGCACCGGCCCGTCCTCCGGTGGCGCTTCGGGTTGTCCACAAGCAGGTCATACCCCCGGCCTGCGCAGTTCGATCCCGAATTCGTTCCCCCGGGTGTTCGCCGAACGAGAAGTCGGGCGAATGGAGTCAGGCTGCGTAACCTCCGCGGGCAGCCGCCGGTTTGACCCCGTGTGGCAGGACTCACCCCGGTTGCGGCGGCATCCGCCGGCAGCCGGGCCGCGCGGGCGGAACCGCTGCGGGTGCCCTGCGCCCGGACCCGGCGGAGAGCTGACGGAGGCTCAGCTCCGCTGCTCAGCTGTGCGCCGCCTCGTACTCCTTGAGGATCTCGCTCGGGATCCGGCCGCGGTCGTTGATGGCCTTGCCGTTCTCCCGCGCCCAGGCGCGGACCTTGGCGGTGTCCGGGTTGCTCCCCACCTGGCGCTGCCCCTTGGGCGCCGCCGCGCCGCGCCGGGCGCCGCCGCGGGAGCTCTGCTTGCGCCCCTTCTCGGTGTACGGAGCAAGCAGCTCGCGGAGCTTGCCGGCGTTCTCGGTGGTGAGGTCGATCTCGTAAGCAACCCCGTCGAGTGCGAACGTCACCGTCTCGTCCGCCTCGCCGCCCTCGAGATCGTCGACAAGAAGGACCTGGACCTTCTGCGCCACGGGCTTCCCTTTCCTCAAAAGCACGGATTACTGAAGGAAAGCAAAGCGCCTTTCCGGCGAAAATTCAAACCCCGGGTTCCGACCTGTGGACACCGCGAAGGAACCAACCTACCGCACCGTGCGTTCACAGATGCAGGAGCATCCGGGTGTTGCCGAGGGTGTTCGGCTTCACCCGTTCCAGATCCAGGAACTCCGCCACGCCTTCGTCGTAGCTTCGCAGCAGCTCCTCGTAGACGCCGGCGTCGACCGGGGTGGAGTCGATCTCCTTGAAGCCGTGTTTGCCGAAGAAGTCCACTTCGAAGGTCAGGCAGAAAATACGACGCACACCGATCCAGCGGGCGGTGGCGATGAGCTTCTCCAGCAGCTGGTGCCCGATTCCGGTGCCGCGGCAGGCCGGGTCCACCGCGAGGGTGCGCACCTCGGCCAGGTCCTCCCACATGACGTGCAGCGCACCGCAGGCCACGACCTGCGCGTTGTCGTCGCGCTCGGCGACCCAGAACTCCTGCACCGACTCGAAGAGGGTGACCGTGGGCTTGTCCAGCAGGCGTCGTTCGCGTGCGTATCCGTCGATGAGGCTGCGGATGGCCCGGACATCGCTGGTTCGCGCGCGGCGGATCGTGACCTGCATGGCCAGACGCTATCGCGTCCCGTCCTCCAGAGTCTCCGTGATTTCGGTGGGGAACAGTTGCGGGGCGAAGATGCGCAATGCGTCGCCGAGAGCCTCCTGCTGCTCGGGGGACATCATCCCGAAGAAGTGCACGAGTGCGGCGGCCGGGTTGTCCCCGGTGGCCCAGGCATCGAACATCAGGGTGGCGGTATACGCCTCGCGCGTGGAGACCGGGGCATATCGGTAGGCCCGGCCGTCCTGTTCCCGGCGCAGCCAGCCCTTCTGGAACAGCTTGTCCATCACCGTCATCACGGTGGTGTATGCGATCTCTCGTTCCTGTTGCAGATCCTCGAGAACCTCCCGAACCGTGACCGGGCGGTTCCACTGCCACAGCCGGGTCATGACCTCGTTCTCGAGTTCACCGAGTGGGCGCGCCATAACAGGCAGATATCACCTTTACCGGACAAACTCCAGTGACTTGCACTATCAGGGGCGCGAGGAACTGCGCGAGGAGCCCACCACCCGGGGAGGTCCGTCCCCGATCAACGGGTCGAACCTCCGCGAGTGGTGGGCGCCCGTGGCGGCGCCTACTGCTTCTGGGCCTGGGCGAGGGCCTCCGCGGCGGCGTCCTCCTTGGCGGCGTTGGCGCCGCCCTGGTTCCGGAAGAGAGCCCGGATCAGGTAACCGAAGGCGACGGCCATGACCGCGGGCGGCAACAGAGCCTCGATGTACTTCATGACGACGACTGTACGCCCCGCCCCTACTCGGGCTTCACCAGGGGGAAGAGCACCGTCTCGCGGATGTTCTTGCCCGTCAGCAGCATGATGAGCCGGTCCACGCCCATCCCCATGCCTCCCGTGGGCGGCATCGCGTACTCGAGCGCGCGCAGGAAGTCCTCGTCCAGCTGCATCGCCTCGACGTCGCCGCCCGCGGCCAGCAGGGACTGGGCGGTGAGCCGGGCCCGCTGCTCGACCGGGTCGATCAGCTCGGAGTACGCGGTGGCCACCTCGGTGCCGAAGATCACCAGGTCCCACTTCTCCGCCACGCCGGGGACGCTCCGGTGCTGCCGGGTCAGCGGGGAGACCTCGGTCGGGTAGTCCCGGATGAAGGTCGGCTTGATCGCGTTGTGCTCCAGCAGGCGCTCGACCATCTCCAGGACGATCTGGCCGTGGCCCCACTGCTTCTCGTAGGGGATGCCGTGCGCGTCCGCGAGCTTGCGCAGCTCGTCCACGGAGGTCTCCGGGGTGACCTCGACGCCCAGGTGCTCGGAGATGCCCGGGTAGACGCTGACCTGCCCCCAGGGCTCGGCCAGGTCGATCTCGACCTCCTCGCCGTGCTGGTCCAGGCCCTTGACCACGGTGGTGCCCAGGGCGTCCTTGGCCGCGTTGAGGATCAGCTCGCGGGTGAGCTCGGCCTGGGTGTCGTAGTCGCCGTAGGCCTCGTAGGACTCGATGGCGGTGAACTCCGGGTTGTGGGTCGCGTCCGCACCCTCGTTGCGGAAGTTCCGGTTGATCTCGAAGATCTTCTCGGTGCCGCCGACCATCAGCCGCTTGAGGTAGAGCTCGGTGGCGATGCGCAGGTAGAGCTCCATGTCGTACGCGTTGATGTGCGTCTTGAACGGACGCGCGTTCGCGCCGCCGTGGATCGGCTGCAGCATCGGGGTCTCGACCTCGATGAAGCCGCGCTGCTCGAAGGTGCGACGCAGCGAGGAGACCACGCGGCTGCGCAGCTGCAGCATCTCGCGGGCCTCGGGGTTGACGATCAGGTCCACGTAGCGCTGGCGGACCCGGGCCTCCGGGTCGGTCAGGCCCTTGTGCTTGTCGGGCAGCGGACGGAGGCACTTGGCGGTCAGCTCCCAGCGGTCCACCATCACCGACAGCTCGCCGCGCTTGGAGGTGATCACCTCGCCCTCGACGCCGACGTGGTCGCCGAGGTCGATGTCGGCCTTCCAGTCGGCCAGCCGCTCCTCGCCCAGCTTGTCCAGGGAGAGCATCACCTGGAGGTCACCGGTGCCGTCCCGCAGGGTGGCGAAGCAGAGCTTGCCGCCGGTGCGGCTGAGCACGACGCGACCGGTGACACCGACGCGGTCGCCGGTGGCGGTGTCGGCCGGAAGATCGGGGTACTTGGCGCGGAGGTCGGCCAGGGTGGTCGTGCGCGGGAAGCCCACCGGGTAGGGGTCGATGCCGGCGGCCTTCAGCCGCTCCAGCTTCTCGCGGCGGACCCGCATCTGCTCCGGGAGGTCGTCTGTCGCTACGGCGGTGGGGTTCTGATCGCTCACGGCACAAGCGTAGCGAGCGGGCGCACCTGCTTTTCCCGCGGCAGGGCAGCGGAAGGTCCCGCGCCCGGGCCCCCGGCAGAGGGGCGGGACGCGGGACCGGACGCGGATCCGTCAGCGCGTGCGGCGGCGACGGGTCAGGGCCACCACGCCGCCGCCGAGGAGCAGCGCGCCGACGCCGGTGAGCAGCAGCGGCGCGGTCTGCTGGCCGCCGCCGGTGCTGGCCAGGCCGCCCGAGCCCGAGGCGCTGGCGGACGAGGCCGGGGTGGACGCCGCCGGAGTGGCCGACGCGGAGGACGAGGAGCCGCCGTCACCCTGGCTCGGGGCCGCCGAGGAGGCGGGCGCCCGGGTGGCGGTGACGTGCAGCAGGGCGAGGTTGTCGGCCAGGTTCGCCTCGGCCCGCACGCCGCGGACGTTGACGCTGCCGACGGCCCCGGTCAGCGGCCGGGTCGCCTCCACCGACAGCTTGAACGTGGCACTGTGCCCGGCCGGGAGGCTCGAGTCGGGGGCGCAGAACACGAACTGACTGCCCTTCAGGTCGCCCGCCGCGATCCCGTACACGGCCAGGACCTTCTGCAGCTCCGCACGCTGCTGGAGAATGTCGGTGTCGCAGGTGTCCGGGACGCGGGTCACCCGGACGCCGGCGGGGAGGCCGATCACGGCCAGGCCGCCGTCCTGGGCAGCCGACGTGCCGGTGTTGCGGATGCCGACGGTCAGGGTCCGGACCTTGCCGACGGTGAGCCGCAGCGAGCCGCCCTGGGCCGCGAGGTTGTAGCCGGCACCGGTCACCGCGCGCAGCCCGATGTTGTTGCTGTAGTCGATGTCCGGAACGGCGGCCCGGTGGTCGGCCTTCGGCGTGGTGACGGGCACCAGCTGCAGCGGGGTGCCCTTGCCGGGCTTCGCGCCCGAGGTGTCCAGCTTGCCGATCAGTTCGCCGCCGGCCACGTCGGCGGCGTAGTCGAAGAAGCCGCTGGCGGTCGTCGGGTCGCCGGTGACGGTGACCGCGGGGGAGAGCTGGTAGGTCTCGCCCGGGTGGATCACCGCGTTGGGGAAGTGGCAGAGCGCGTCGCTCGGGTCCATCGGGTCGTAGAGGCAGTTGCTCCACGTGCTCGCCAGCCGGACGCCCTGCTCGTCTTCGAGCCCGGACGCGCCGACGACGACGTAGATGTCCGAGGCGTCCCGGTCGCCCTTGTTGGTGATCCGGACCGGCGCCTGGACGCCGGCCTTCGAGGCGATCACCAGCGGGGCACCACTGCCGTAGAGGCTGAACCCCGAGTCCCCCATCGCCTGGTTGACGGCGAGGTCGGGGCCGTGGCCGACGGTGAAGACGGTGCGGTAGTTGGCCGGGCTGTCCTTGCCGCCGTCCGCCGAGATGTTCTTGCCATGGACGGCGAACGTCAGCGCGCCGGTGGCGCCTTCGGCCGCGCCGACGGCGCTGCGGACGCGGAAGTCGAGCTCACCCGCGAACTCGATGCGGCCCGCGTCGCAGCTGAAGCCGGTGTGCGCGGACGAGGTCCAGGAGCAGGCGGAGGGCAACTGCAGGTCCGCCTTGCCCACGAGAGCAGAGGCGTTGCCGGTGATGGTGACGCCGGTGGGCGAGGCCTCGTCGGCGACGTAGTAGCCGACGGAGAAGGTGCGGTACTGGGCCGCGACGGCCGGCTCGTCGGCGCCCTGCGGCAGCAGGTAGAGCGAACTCGGGGCGGCGACGCCCACCTTGACGGTGGCGGCCGGCCCGGCCGCGGGCGCGGCGGCGTGGGCGGCGGGTACGACGGCCAGACCCAGGGCGGCGGATATCGCGGCGGCGGCGGGCAGGGCGGCGGCGCGGAACAGCGCCATGGATCCCCCAGTGAGAGAAGTGTGAGAGGCGTGAGGATGAAATCACACCGGCCCCCTACGCCCCATCGGGGGGTACCCCTCCCGCCGCCCCCGAGACCCTCGCTCACCTGCACTTTCCCAGCAAAGCACCCAAAAGCCCCCCCGCCCCCGGCCCGGCCCGGAGCGCGGCGGGGGCGAGACCCCGCGCCGAGCCAGTGCGCTTCGCGCCGCGGCCGGCACCTTCGTGCCGACAGCCAGCCAGCACGCCGCCGCCTCCAACGCCGAAGGCGGACGCGGGCACAGCCCCACGCCCGAGCCGGGCCCGGGCGCACCGCAACGCCCAAGGCGGACGCGGGCTCAGCCCTACGCCTTGGCGGAGGCGGAGGCGGCCGCGGTCCAACATCGAAACGGGGACAGCTCAACGCCCGAGCCAGGCCGGGCGTAGTCCCGGCCGCACGCGATGGCGTGCACTGCCCTACGCCCGAGCCGGGTCTGGTGCAGGTCAACACCGAAAGAGGCACGGGCGCAGCCCAACACCCGAGGCCTGCAGGGGCGCTGCCCCAGCCGAAGGCCAGCGCGGGCACAGCCCCAGCCGAAGGCGGGCGCGGGCACAGCCCAACCCCGAAGGCCGGGACGGGCGCAGCCCCCGCCGAAGGCCAGCCCGGGCACAGCCCAACAACCGAGCCGGGCCGGGCGCAGCCCAATACCCAAGCCGGGCATGAGCACAGTCCAACACCCAAGCCGGGCACGGGCGCAGCCCAACAACCGAGCCGGGCCGGGCGCAGCCCCCGCCGAAGGGCAGCCCGGGCACTGGCCAACGCCCCGCCCGGGCCCGGGGCAGCCCCACCCTGAAGGCGGCATGGGCGCAGCCCAACACCCAAGGCGTTGGGCTGCGCCTCCGGCGCGCGGCCGGGGTCAGCCGGTGCCGGTGGGGCGTTCTTCCGGGTCGTCGGGGTGGGGGGCCGGGGGCGTGGCGGGCTTGGGGCGGACGCCGCGGGGCCAGAGGTCGGCGGGGGTGGGGACGGGGCGCACCGGGCGGTCGTCCTCGCGGGGCGTCGGGGCGGGCTGGTTGCTCATCGTTCCTCCGCGTCGGTGGGGGATTGCTGGGGCCACCGCCCGGTCCCGCTGCCGGGCACGGGCGAAGTCCGCGACCTTGCCGCCGCTCACCACGCTGGCGATCCGCGGGGGTTGGGGCGGCACCGGGGCGTCGAGCCGGCGGCGCACCGCCGCCTCCGCCAGCTCCGCGCACCGTTCCCGCAGCCGCAGCCGGCGGGCGTGCTCGGCGCCCGCGCAGGGAAGTCCCGTGAGCAGCCGCAGTGCTGACAGGTCGTCGGAGTCCGGCACGTACCCGTCGGCCACGGCTTCCTCCAGCCGCTGGAGGTAGCCGCCGGGGGGACCGGGCAGCGCTGCCCGNCACCGGGCAGCGCTGCCCGGTACCGGGCCAGCTCGGTGAGCGCGAAGGCGCGCATCCGGCCCGCCTCGGCCGTAGCCTCGTCGATCGCCTCCGCCAGCCGCAGCACGTCCTGGACGTCCTCCGTCCAGGCGGCACGGGCCGACCCCGCGTCGGGTCTCCCGTTCGGCGCGGGAGTGGGGCTGGGGGTGGGGCTGGCGTGGAGGACGTGGGCGAGGGCCCGCCGGAGGACCCGCAGCTCGTCTGCGCTGAAGGCCATGCCGCCGCGCGACCCATGAGGCGTAGGCATGAGAGAGACCCTACGGCCCAAAAGGGGAAAATCGGATCAACCGCGCAGCGTCAACCCGCCCGTGTCCTGCGCGGTCACCCGGCCGTGTTGCGTTCGTAGACCAGACGGAGGCCGATCAGCGTCAGCCACGGCTCGTGCACGTCGATCGAGGTGGCCTCGCCCAGCACCAGCGGGGCCAGTCCGCCGGTGGCGATCACCTGGACGTCGTCCGGGTCGTCGGCGAGTTCGGCGGCCATCCGGTTGACGATCCCGTCCACCTGCCCGGCGAAGCCGTAGATCGCGCCGGACTGCATGCACTCCACCGTGTTCTTGCCGATGATGCTGCGCGGCTTCACCAGCTCGATGGTGCGCAGCTGCGCCCCGCGGACGCCGAGCGCGTCCATGGAGATCTCGATGCCCGGCGCGATCGCGCCGCCCAGGAAGTCCCCGCGCTCGTTGACGGCGTCGAAGCTGGTGGCCGTGCCGAAGTCGACGACGATGCAGGGCCCGCCGTAGAGGTGCTTCGCCGCAAGGGTGTTGACGATGCGGTCGGCGCCGACCTCCTTCGGGTTGTCGGTCAGCACGTGCACGCCCGTCTTCACCCCGGGGCCGACCAGCACGGCCGGGACGTCCCCGTAGTAGCGGCGGGACACCTCCCGCAGCTCGTGCAGGACGGCGGGGACGGCCGAGCAGATCGCCAGGCCGTCCACGACGTCGGCGCCGAGGATGGGGTGCGCGCCCATCAGCCCCTGCATCGTCACGGCCATCTCGTCGGCGGTGCGGCGCGGATCCGTGGAGATCCGCCAGTGCTCCACGATGTCCTCGCCGTCGAAGAGGCCGAGGACGGTGTGGGTGTTGCCGACGTCGATGGTGAGCAGCATGGGCGCGCGGGTTCCTTCGGGGGCTGGGGAGTCGGGTGACTATCCGCGGAGGTCGAGCCCGATGTCAAGGATCGGGGAGCTGTGCGTCAGCGCACCGACGGCGAGGTAGTCCACGCCGGTCCCCCCCACCTCGCGGGCCTGCTCCAGGGTGAGCCCGCCGGAGGCCTCCAACTTGGCCCGTCCGGCGACGAGTTCGACGGCCTGGCGGAGTTCGGCGGTGCTGAAGTTGTCCAGCAGGATCAGGTCCGCCCCGGCGTCCAGGACCGGCTGGATCTGGTCGATCCGGTCCACCTCGACCTCGACCGGGAGGTCCGGGAAGGCCTTGCGCACGGCGTTGAACGCCTCCGCGACGCCGCCCGCGGCGACGACGTGGTTGTCCTTGACCAGCGCGGCGTCCGACAGCGCCATCCGGTGGTTCTGCCCGCCGCCGGCGCGGACGGCGTACTTCTCCAGGGCCCGCAGGCCGGGCGTGGTCTTCCGGGTGTCCCGGACGGCCGCCCCCGTCCCCTCGAGTTCCTTGGCCCAGGCGGCGGTCGCGGTGGCGATGCCGGACAGGTGGCACAGCAGGTTGAGGGCGGAGCGCTCGGCGGTCAGCAGGTCCCGGGTGCGGGTGGTGACGCTGAGCAGCACGGTGCCCGGCTCCACGCGGGTGCCGTCCTCGACATGACGCTCGACGGAGAACTCCTCCTCGGCGACGAGGGAGATGACCGCCTCCGCGACGCGCAGGCCGGCGACGACGCCCCCCTGACGGGCCGTGAAGTCGGCGGTGGCGACGGCGTCCTCGGGCACGGTGGCCACGGAGGTGACGTCCTCGCCCCCGGCCAGGTCCTCGGACAGCGCCATCAGTGCGACGTCCTCGACCTCGACCGGGTCCAGCCCGGCCTGCTCCAGCAGCGCGGCGAGCTCCGGGTCGAGACCGGTCTCGACGCCCTCCCCGCCACAGGCGCAGCCGTCCCCGCAGCCCCCCTCGTTCAGGAGCTCCAACTCGTCGTGCTCGTGGCTCACTTCTGCTCCTCGGGGGTGGTGGGGTGATCGTCCGTGTCGGCGCCGAAGACGGGACCGGGGGTGGTGCCGAAAGCACCGGAGGCGAGGCGGGTGGTGAGGTGGCGGCGCCAGTGGGCGTCGTCGCGGTCCGGGAAGTCCTCGCGCCAGTGGCAGCCGCGGGTCTCCTCACGCAGGCGGGCCGCCGTCGTCAGCGCCGTGGCGACGAGGTGGAGGTTGGTCGCCTCCCAGGTCTCCACCTGGGGGGATTCCCCCTTCGCGTGCTCGTCGAGGCCGTCCACCGCCAGCGCGGCCAGCCCCTCCGCCGCGGCCGCCATCGACTCGGCGGACCGCAGCACGCCCACGCCGCCGGTCATCAGGCGCTGGATCTCCGCCCGCGACTCGGGCGCCAGCAGCGGCACCCGCGACACCGGCCGCGAGACGTCCTCGTGACGGGGCGTCAACTTGCCCGCGGCGTCCCGCTCCACGATGTCCGCGGCGATCCGCTCCGCGAACACCAGGCCCTCCAGCAGCGAGTTGGACGCGAGCCGGTTCGCGCCGTGCACGCCGGTGCAGGCGACCTCGCCGCACGCGTACAGCCCGGACACCGACGTCCGGCCGCTGAGGTCGGTCCGCACGCCGCCGGAGGCGTAGTGGGCGGCCGGGGCCACCGGGATCAGCTCGGTCACCGGGTCGATGCCGTGGGCCCGGCAGGAGGCGAGGATGGTCGGGAACCGCTCCTCCCACATCGCCGCGCCGAAGTGCCGGCCGTCCAGGTACATGTGCTCGGCGCCGGTCTCCTGCATCCGGCGCATGATGCCCTTGGCGACGATGTCCCGGGGCGCCAGCTCCGCCAGCTCGTGCTGCCCGACCATGAAGCGGACGCCGTCCGCGTCCACCAGGTGGGCGCCCTCGCCGCGCACCGCTTCCGAGATCAGCGGCTGCTGGCCGTGGGCCTCCGGCCCCAGCCACAGCACCGTCGGGTGGAACTGGACGAACTCCAGGTCCGTCACCTCCGCGCCCGCGCGCAGCGCGAGCGCGACGCCGTCGCCGGTCGAGACCGCCGGGTTCGTCGTCGCCGAGAAGACCTGGCCCATGCCGCCGGTCGCCAGCACCACGGCCCGCGCGTGCACCGCGCCGACGCCGTCCCGCTGGCCCTCTCCCATGACGTGCAGGGTGAGACCGGCGGTGCAGCCCTGAGCGTCCGTCAGCAGGTCCAGCACCAGGGCGTGCTCGATGACCTCTATCTCCGCATCGGCCCGGACCGCCTCGACCAGCGCCCGCGAGATCTCCGCGCCGGTGGCGTCGCCGCCCGCGTGCGCGATGCGCCGCCGGTGGTGGCCGCCCTCGCGGGTCAGCAGGATCTCGCCGGCCGCGTCACGGTCGAAGGCGGCACCGGTGGCGATCAGGCGGCGGACCGCGTCGGGGCCCTCGGTCACCAGCAGCCGCACCGCGTCCTCGTCGCACAGGCCGGCGCCGGCGACGAGGGTGTCCGCCAGGTGCTGCTCCGGGGTGTCCCCCTCGCCGAGCGCGGCGGCGATACCGCCCTGCGCCCAGCGGGTGGAGCCGTCGTCCAGCATCGCCTTGGTGACCACGAGCACCCGCAGGCGCGCCCGGCGGACCCGCAGCGCGGCCGTGAGGCCCGCGACGCCGGAACCGACGACGACCACGTCCGCGTTCGTCGTCCAGCCCGGCGCGGGGGCCGTCAGCACCTGAACCTCTGCGGTCATGCCTCGCTCCGTACGTAGGCCGGGGCGCCGGTCAGGTCGCCCCGGAACAGGCCGCTGCCCTCCGGGGCAGCGGCGGCGTCCGCGCCGGTGTGGGTGATCCGGTTGTCGCGGTCCACGAAGACGATACGCGGCTCGTACACACGTGCTTCCGCGTCCTCCATCTGACCGTAGGCGATGAGGATGACCAGGTCTCCCGGGTGCACCAGCCGGGCCGCGGCGCCGTTGATGCCGATGACGCCGGAGCCGCGCTCGCCGGCGATGGTGTAGGTCTCCAGGCGGTTGCCGTTGTCGATGTCGACGATGTGGACCAGCTCGCCGGGCAGGATGTCGGCGGCTTCGAGCAGGTCCTGATCGACCGTCACCGACCCGACGTAGTGCAGGTTCGCCTGCGTCACGGTGGCGCGGTGGATCTTGGACTTGAGCATGGTGCGGTACATGGCGGTCACGTCTCCGGTTCGGGGTACATGCCTGGGCGGGTCAGTGGAAGGCGAGGCGCACGTTGTCGATCAGGCGGGTGGTCCCCACCTTCGCGGCGACGGCGAGGACGGCCTCGCCGGTGAAGTCGTCGCGGGCGATCTCGGTGAAGTCGCGGGGGTCGATCAGCGCGAGGTAGTCCAGGGCGATGTCCGCTCCCGGCACCGCGATCGCCTCCGCGGCGGCCTTCCGTACGGCCGACGGCCCGCCGGACGCGGCGTCGCGCCCGGCGAACAGGGCGCGGGAGAGCACCAGTGCGCGCTCCCGCTCCTCAGCGGAGAGGTACCGGTTGCGGCTGGACAGCGCCAGTCCGTCGGCCTCGCGGACGGTCGGCACGCCCACGATCTCCACCGGGAAGTTGAGGTCGGCGACCATGCGCCGGATCAGCGCCAGCTGCTGTCCGTCCTTCTCGCCGAACAGCGCGAGGTCGGGCGCGGTCAGGTGCAGCAGCTTGGCGACGACGGTCAGCACGCCGTCGAAGTGGCCGGGGCGCGAGGCGCCCTCGAAGCGGGTGCCCATCGGCCCGGCGGCCAGCCGCACCTGGGGCTCGCCGCCCGGGTACACCTCCTCCACCGAGGGGGCGAAGACGACGTCCGCCCCGGCGGTGGAGGCGAGTTCGACATCGGCGGCCAGGGTGCGCGGGTAGCGGTCCAGGTCCTCGTTCGGCCCGAACTGGAGCGGGTTGACGAAGACGGTGACCACCACCGTGCCGTCCTCACCGGCGAGTTGACGGGCCGTCCGGATCAGCGTCGCGTGGCCCTCGTGCAGCGCGCCCATGGTCATCACGACGGCCCTGGGGTGCGTGCCCGCGGCGGCCGTGACGAGTTCCTGGCGGGTGTGGGCGAGGGTGGCGGTCATCGGGGCGACTCCTCGGTGGAGAGAACGTCCAGCAGCGGCTCGGCGGCCTCCGCCTTGAGCATGCCGTTGGCCAGCGCGCGGTCGGCGGTGGCCCGGGCCATGGCCAGGTAGCTGTCGAGGATCTGCGGGGACTGACGCCTCGTCAGCTCCGCGACGTGCCGGGCCACGGTGCCCGCGTCGCCGCGGGCGACCGGGCCGGTGAGCGCGGCGTCGCCGCTGCGCAGCGTGTTGTCGAGCGCCGCGCCGAGCAGCGGTCCGAGCATCCGCCCCGGCTCCGCGACGCCCGCGTCCGCGAGCAGCTCCATCGCCTGCGCGACGAGGGTGACCAGGTGGTTCGAGCCGTGCGCGAGGGCGGTGTGGTAGAGCGGGCGGACCTCCTCGGGCACCCACTCCGGCTCCCCGCCCATCTCGACCACGAGCGCCTCAGCCACGGGCCGGAACTCCTGAGGGGCCGTCACCCCGAAGGGGCAGCCCGCGAGTCGGGCGACGTCGACGGAGGTGCCGGTGAAGGTCATCGCCGGATGCAGCGCGAGGGGCAGCGCCCCGGCCCGGGCGGCGGGTTCGAGGATCGCGGTGCCGTGCGCACCGGAGGTGTGCGCGACGATCTGCCCCGGACGGATGGCCCCGGTCTCGGCCAGGCCACGGACCAGGTCGGCGAGGGCGTCGTCGGGGACGGTGAGTAGCAGCAGGTCCGCGGCGGCGGAGACCTGCGGCGGGGTGACCAGCCTGACGCCGGGGAGCAGCGCCTCGGCACGCCGCCGGGAGGCGTCGGAGACGCCCGAGGCGGCGACGACCCGGTGCCCCGCGAGCTGCAGCGCGGCGCCGAGCGCCGGCCCCACCCGCCCGGTGCCCACGACGCCTACGGCGAGCCGCGCCGGCCGGTTGTCCGGCGCGGCCGGATCCCCGAGGGAGGGCAGGTCTTCGCTTCCGCTCGCCACGTACGACCTCTTCGCGATGCTTCCGTTCCAGTCCCGCTCACCGGGTACCAGACGTACGCAGTCATCGTAGGCCACGCGCCCGGCGACGTTGCGGCCAGTGTGACCCCCGCCTCACCCCCGCCGCGCGCAGAGCCGATGCGGTCCGGGCGGCCCCCTGCCCCCTGAGTCCCCGATGCCCTCCACCGGCCGGAACCGCACGGCGCACTCCCGCCGCCGCGCGGCGGCAGGACCGCCACGGACAGGAACCCCGAACCGCGGCGGACGGCCAGGAGCCGGTACAGGACGGCCCACCCACCCGGCGCCGCCAGCGGACCGGGCTGTCCGGGCCCGCCCTCCGGCCACAGCCCTCTCCCCGGCCCAGGCGTCCCTTCCGGCACGGCGAAACCACCGGCGCGGACGCTGAGGCACAGTCCCCTCACCCCAGGTCTCGCTCCTGGGAGGCGCAGCCGCTGGGCAACTGGCCCAGCGGGCGCGGTGGGCGCGGTGG
>NZ_JBHSQJ010000022.1:72053-94421 GCF_042658505.1 Streptacidiphilus monticola
CGCGGTGGCCGCAGCGAAGCCACCAGGCCGCAGGGCGGCGATGACCCGCAGCGAAGCCACCAGGCCGCAGGGCGGGCCGGCCGCCCCAGGCCGTGCGGCCGAGGACGACCCCGGCCCTCAGTCAGAGCCACCCCCGTGCACGGGGGTCCCTCAGTCGGAGCCACCCCCGTGCACTGGGACCTCGCTCCTGCGCAGTGCGGCCGCAGGGTCGCAAGTCGGCAAACCGAACAGCCCTGCCCGGCCGCGGCGCAGCCGCAGGCAGGGCAGGGGCACCGGACCAGCAGCCACAACCCGCCCCTGCGTGCGCTCGCACCCCGCCCGGCGCAGCCGCGGAGGCGGCTACTCCTTCGGGGGCTCGTTGTAGACGTCCGCCCGGGGCTGGGCGGAGAGGGCGTGGATGGCGTCCATGATCTCGTCGGTGATGGCCCGGCGCACCGGGCCGGCCGGGGTCTTGCCGATGTAGTCGGAGAAGTCCAGTGGCTCCCCGAACCGCACCGTCACCCGCCTGATCCGGGGCAGCAGTTTGCCCACGGGCTGGATCCGCTCCGTCCCCGACAGCGCCACCGGCACCACCTGCGCGCCCGACGCGAGCGCCAGCCAGGCCACGCCCGTCCGGCCCTTGTACAGCCGCCCGTCCCGGGACCGCGTGCCCTCCGGGTAGATGCCGAAGGCGCCCCCCTCCTTCAGCACCTCCAAACCCGCGTCCAGCGACGCCTGCGCCGAGCGGTGCGTGCCGCGCTCCACCGGGATCGACCCCATGGACGAGAAGAACAGCTTCGTCAGCCGGCCCTTGACCCCCGTCCCGGTGAAGTACTCCGCCTTCGCCAGGAACGCGACCGGCCGGGGCGCAAGCAGAGGGATCACCGCACTGTCGATCGCCGCCAGGTGGTTGCTCGCGATGATCACCGGCCCGCGCTTGGGAACGTTCTCGCGGCCCACCACCACCGGCCGGTACACCAGGCGCGTCAGCGGGGCGAGGACCAACCGGGCGAGAGCTTGCGACACGGTTCCTCCGGGGACGACGGACAGGGCTGCCGGATCGTACGACACTTGCGGCCCTCTATGGGAGACCCGTCCGTATGCGGCAGGATGCCGAACATGTATGCGTCCACCGGAGAGTCCGACCCCCAGACCGACCCGGCCACCCGTCGCTACAGAGCCATGCGCGCCTGCACCAAACAGTTGTCGGGGCCCCGGCCGCTGTCCCTGCGCGAGCGCGCCGCCGCGCTCGCCGAAGCGCCGTACGACCTCGACGAGCGGCCGGACCAGTACGGGGACGGCGTGGTCGCGTTCCTGGAGGAGCGGGTCGCCGGGCTGCTGGGCACCGAGGCCGCCGCCTTCTTCGCCACCGGGACCATGGCCCAGCAGGTGGCCCTGCGCTGCTGGGCCGAGCGCACCGGCAACCGCCTGGTCGCGATGCACCCGCTGGCCCACCCCGAGGTGCACGAGCGCGCGGCCTACGCGCAGCTCACCGGCCTGCGCAGCGTCTGGCCGACCCGGGCGCCCCGGCTGCCCGACGCCGGTGAAGTGGCCTCCCTGGACGAGCCGTTCGGCACGCTGATGCTCGAACTCCCGCTCCGCGAAGCAGGGTTCGTCCTGCCCACCTGGGACGAGCTGACCGCCGTGGTCGCCGCCGCCCGGGACCGGGACGCGGTGGTCCACTTCGACGGCGCGAGGCTGTGGGAGACCACGGCCCACTTCGGACGGACGTTGCCGGAGATCGCGGACCTGGCGGACTCGGTCTACGTCTCCTTCTACAAGACGCTCGGCGGGATCAGCGGCGCCGCGCTGGCCGGCCCGGCGGAGCTGATCGCCCAGGCGAAGGCCTGGCGGCACCGCTACGGCGGCCAGCTGTTCCAGCAGTGGCCGGCCGCGCTGGCCGCGCTGCAGGGGTTGGAGACCGAACTGCCGCGCCTGCCGGAGTACCTGACGCACGCCCAGCTCGTCGCCGCGACGCTGGCGGACGCCTTCGCGGACGTACCCGGAGCGCGGGTCTTCCCCGAGCCGCCGCACACCCACCAGTTCCAGCTGTGGCTGCCGTGGTCGGCGGAGGTGCTGCAGGAGGCGAGCGTGCGGCTGGCCGAGGAGAGCGGCGAGTGGCTCTTCGGCTGGTTCGCGGAGCCGGGCCTTCCCGGCATCAGCTACACGGAGGTGACCATGTCCGCCCCGGCCTTGGAGTGGACCGCGAAGGACATCCACGCCGCGGTCGAGCGCTTCCGCGCCCTGCTCCCCTGAGCCGCCCCGGCGAGGGGCGCGAGGACACTGCGCGAGCAACCACCACCCGGGGAGGTCGTCCCGCGAACGGGGCCTGACCTCCCCGGGTGCTGTGTTGCTCGCGGTGGGGGCACGTCCCGCCGGGGGCGCCGCCCGCCATGGGCACTCCCGCCATGGGCACTCCCGCCCTGGGCGCCTCCCGCCATGGGGGCGTCCCGGCCGAAGGCTGGGGGAGGGTGGGGATCCTCGCGCCCCTGGGGCGGGGCGCTACGCCCCGGCGCGGACCAGGCCGGTCTCGTAGGCGAGGACGACCGCCTGCACGCGGTCGCGCAGGTCCAGTTTGGTGAGAATGCGGCCGACGTGCGTCTTCACCGTCGCCTCGGAGAGGCCGAGCTCGTCCGCGATCTCGCCGTTGTTGAGCCCCTGGGCGACCAGGAGCAGCACCTCCCGCTCACGGTCCGTCAACCGGGCCAGCTCGGGGGTCAGTTGGGGCGGCTGCTGGGCCGGCAGCACTGCCGCGAAGCGGTCGATCATCCGTCGCGTCGTCGTCGGGGCCACCACCGCGTCGCCCCCGTGCACCGCGTGGATGGCGGCGACCAGCTCGGCCGGCGGCACGTCCTTGAGCAGGAAGCCGCTGGCTCCCGCCTTGAGCGCCGAGAAGGCGTACTCGTCCAGGTCGAAGGTGGTCAGGATGAGCACCTTCGGCTCACCCGCGATGATCCCCTCCCGGATGCCCGTGACGACCCGGCGCGTGGCCTCGACCCCGTCCAGGCGCGGCATCCGGACGTCCATCAGCACCACGTCCACCTCGGTGCCGGTGAGCACGTCCAGGGCCTGCGCGCCGTCGCCCGCCTCCGCCACGATCGCGATGTCCGGCTGGGACGCGAGCACCATCCGGAAGCCGGTGCGCAGCAGTTCCTGGTCGTCGACCAGCATGATCCGGATGGGCACGGGCGCTCCTCGATCGCTTTCGGGTTCGTGGTCGTGGCTCAGGAAGCCGTGGGCGCGTCGGCGGGCCGGGTCGGCTGCTTCGCGGTCCTCGCGGCCTTCGCCGTCTTCGCGGGCTTGAGCGGCAGCACGGCCTGGATCCGGAAGCCGCCGCCGAGCCGCGGCCCGGCCTCCAGCGTCCCGCCGACCATGCCGACCCGCTCGCGCATGCCGATCAGACCGTGGCCGAAGCCGTCCTCGCCTCCGCCAGCGGCCAGTTGGGCGCTCGCGCCCCGGCCGTTGTCCTCGATCAGCATGTCCAGGCCGCTGTCGTCGAAACGGATCCGCACCCGGGCGCTGGCCTCGGGGCCGCCGTGCTTGCGGGCGTTGGTCAGTGCTTCCTGCACGATCCGATAGGCCGTCAGTTCCACACCGCGGGGCAGGTCCCGGGGCTCGCCCTCCACCGTGAAGGCCACCGGCAGGCCCGCGCTGCGCACCTGCTCCAGCAGCTCCGGCAGCTGCTCGACGCCGGGCTGGGGCACGTACTCGCTCCCGCTGTCGCCGCCGGTGCGCAGGATCCCCAGCAGCCGGCGCATCTCCTCCAGCGCCTGGCGGCCGGTGGAGGAGATGGTGGCCAGCGCCTCCTTGGCCTGCTCGGGGGCGGCGTCCATGACGAAGGAGGCGCCGTCGGCCTGCACGATCATCACCGACACGTTGTGGGCGACCACGTCGTGCAGCTCCCGGGCGATCCGGGCGCGCTCGGCCGCGACGGCGACCTGCGCCTGGGCGTCGCGCTCGCGCTCGAGCCGGGCCGCGCGGTCCTCCAGCTCGGCGTAGTAGGCGCGGCGGATACGGGTGAACCGGCCCAGCACCCAGCACAGCAGGAAGGGCGTGGAGAAGACGGAGCTGACGACGAGGTTGACCAGGGTGTGCCGGCCGAAGGAGCCGGAGCCGCCGAAGACGTACCAGGTGAGCGGCCCGGACAGGAGCCCGGCCAGCAGGGCCGCCCGGGAGGTCAGCATGGTGGCGTAGACGGCGGCGGAGTAGGCCAGGAACAGGTAGCCGAAGGCCGCCATGGTGGGCTGGACGCCGCCCGCCAGCTGGCCAAGCCCGATGGCGATCCCGCCCCAGGCCGCCAGGTCGGGACGGCGGCGGCGGAAGACGACCAGGACGCAGACCGCCGTGGAGACGGCCAGCTTGACCAGGTCGCGCTCGCCCGCGAACTCCAGCAGGCAGGTCAGGTACAGCAGGGCAGGCCAGATGACGTCCGTCACCACGGGGTGCCTGCGGAACCAGCCATAGAGGAGTTGCACCCTTCCAGCGTAGGGAGGCGGAACGGGTGCTTCCGTCGTCCAGCGGTGCCATCCGTCCCTCATCCGGAGGTCGGAGTTGGTTGTAGCCACCACGCGCTGGAAGGGTGGTCCCTGTGACGGACGGGACGCGGTGGACCACCTGGCGGGCGGCGACGGAGCGGGCGCTCTACGGCCCCGACGGCTTCTTCGTCCGCGAACCGGCAGGTCCGGCAAGGCACTTCCGCACCTCCGTACACGCGTCGGAGCTCTTCGCCGGGGCGGTGCTGGAGCTCGTGCTCCGGGTGGACGCGGCCCTCGGACACCCCCGAGAACTCGCCGTCACCGATGTGGGTGCCGGGCGGGGCGAGTTGCTGACGTCGCTGCTCCGGCTGGCCCCGGCCGGGCTCGCCGGCCGGCTGGTCCCGCGCGCGGTGGAGCGGGCGCCGCGACCGGAGGGGCTGGACCCACGGATCAGCTGGCACTCCGTCATCCCCCGGACCGCGCAGGGCCTTCTGTTCGCCAACGAGTGGCTGGACAACGTACCCGTGGACGTCGCCGAAGTGGACGAGGAGGGGATGGTCCGGCTGGTGGAGGTGGATCCGGCGACCGGCGACGAGCGCCTCGGTGACGAGGTCGGCGGCGCCGACGCCGCATGGCTGGACCGCTGGTGGCCGCTGACGGGTCCTCAGGCCGAGCCGGGCTTCCGCGCCGAGATCGGCCGTCCGCGCGACACCGCCTGGCGCGACGCGGTCGCCTCGGTCGGCCGGGGCGTGGCCGTCGCCGTCGACTACGGCCACCGGCGGGAGTCCCGGCCGCCCTTCGGCACCCTCGCCTCCTTCCGCGAGGGCCACGAGGTGCGCCCGGTTCCGGACGGCAGCCGTGACGTGACGTCACATGTCGCCGTGGACGCCTGCATGGCGGCCGTGCCCGCGAGCGTCACCCACAGCCTGTGGGCGACGCAGCGCGCGGCGCTCAGGGCACTGGGGCTCGACGCCCCGCGCCCGCCCGTGGCCCTGGCCGCCGCCGACCCGGCCGGCTACGTGCGGGCCCTGGCGGCGCGCGGCGAGGCGGCGGAGCTGACGGCGACGGGCGGCCTCGGGGATTTCGTCTGGTGGATGCACGGCGTGGGGGTGGAACCGCCCCGCCTAGACTCTGCGGCATGAGCGAGACGACGGTCAGCGTGGGCGCGGGCGCTGCCACGACGGACATGGTCCTGAACATCGGCCCGCAGCATCCCTCCACCCACGGCGTGCTGCGGCTGCGGCTGCGCCTGGACGGCGAGCGGATCAGCGCGGCCGAGCCCGTCATCGGCTACATGCACCGGGGCGCGGAGAAGCTGTTCGAGGCCCGCGACTACCGCCAGATCATCATGCTGGCGAACCGTCACGACTGGCTCTCGGCCTTCTCCAACGAGCTGGGCGTGGTCCTCGCCGTGGAGCGCATGCTCGGCATGGAGGTCCCCGAGCGCGCGACCTGGACCCGCACCCTGCTGGCCGAGCTGAACCGGGTGCTCAACCACCTGATGTTCCTCGGCTCCTATCCGCTGGAGCTGGGCGGGATCACGCCCATCTTCCACGCCTTCGACGAGCGCGAGCGGCTGCAGGCGGTGATGGAGGAGGCCTCCGGCGGCCGGATGCACTACATGTTCAACCGCGTCGGCGGCCTGAAGGAGGACCTGCCCGCGGGCTGGTACGAGCGCGTGCGCGGCGCGGTGGCCGCGGTGCGGGCCCGCTGCGACGTCTTCGAGCGGCTGGTCGGCGGCAACGAGATCTTCCGCGCCAGGACCGCGGGCGTGGGCGTGCTGACGGCGGATCAGGTCCACGCCTACGGCGTCAGCGGCCCGATCGCCCGCGCCTCGGGCGTCGACTTCGACCTGCGCCGGGACGAGCCGTACCTGGCCTACGGCGAACTGGCCGACGTGCTGCGCGTCCCGGTGCGGACGGCGGGCGATTGCCTGGCCCGCTTCGAGGTGCTGCTGGAGCAGTTGGAGAACGCCCTGGACCTCGCGGACGCGTGCCTGGACCGCCTGGCCCAGCTGCCGCCGGGACCGGTGAACCAGCGCCTGCCGAAGGTGCTGAAGGCCCCGGAGGGCGCCACTTACGCCTGGACCGAGAACCCGCTCGGCATCAACGGCTACTACCTGGTCTCGCGAGGCGACAAGACGCCGTGGCGGCTCAAGCTGCGCTCCGCGTCCTTCAACAACGTCCAGGTGCTGAGCGAACTCCTCCCGGGCACGCTCGTCGCCGACATGGTCGCGATCCTGGGCTCGATGTTCTTCGTCGTCGGCGACATCGACAAGTAGCCCGGAAGGCGCGCAGCGCCAGCAGCGCGCAGCGCGGAAGGCGCGCAGCGCGGAAGGCGCGCAGCGCCAGCAGCGCGCAGCGCGGAAGGCGCGCAGCGCCAGCAGCGCGCAGCGCGGAAGGCGCGCAGCGCGGAAGGCGCGCAGCGCCAGCAGCGCGCAGCGCTCTCCGGGCTGCGGCTGAGGTGGCGCCAGTCGGTGCACGCACGAAGCTCCGGCGACCAAATCGTGGCCCGGGCGGGCCCCTGATACGGCCGCCCGGAGCACCAGCTCCACGGGGTGAAGCTGGGCTTGCCGCGCCGCCGAAGGCTGCGTCTCTCGACCGGCTACAGGGCGCGGAGGGCGCGGAGGTCCATGGCCTCGGTCTCGTCCTCCGCGGTGAGGTCGATGACCGGGGTGTGGGTGGGGGCCGGCTCCGCAGCCGCCGGGGCGGAGGTGGGGGCGGAGGCTTCCGTCGTCGCGGAGTCGTCCTTGGTGAAACGGTCCTGCGCAGCCGCCGCCTCGTCGCCGATCGGATCGGCGAGGTCACCGAGCTTCGTCGCGATGGCCGACTCCTGGCGCTGGAAGAAGTTGAACGTCCCCGACGCCGTGGAGCCCGTCCGCGCCTCCCGCACCGGGGGCACCGCGGATGCGGGCCGGAGCGGGGGCAGCGCCGCCCGGGCCCAGGCCGGCCCGGACGCAGCCGTGTTTCGGGTGGGCAGCCCGGACTTGGTGACCGCGGGAACAGCGGGCGCGGTCGTTGCTGCCTGCGCTGCGGGCGCGGTCGTCGCTGCCTGCGCTGCGGGCGCGGTCGTCGCTGCCTGCGCTGCGGGCGCGGTCGTCGCTGCCTGCGCCGCCTGCGCTGCGGGCGCGGCCGCCGCTTCCGTCGCCGCCCCGGCCGCGGCCGGCACGGTCCCCGCCGCCGGACGGCCCGTCAGTTCCCTTCCAGCAGCGGGGATTTGAGCTGCGGGGGCCTCCGCCCGACGCGGCTTGGCGGTCGCCAGCTCCGCCTGGATCTCCAGCGCGCGCAGCGCGTTCGCCGCCCGCAGGTACGCCGCCGGGGTGGGCCGCAGGCCGCGCTTCTGCTGCTCGCGGCGCTGGGCCGCCTCCGCCTCGCGCAGCGCCTGCTCGGTGACCGCGCGGGCACGGTCCTTGAGCAGGCGGCCGTTCTCCGCCTCCGCGTGGGCGAGCTGGCTGCGCTGCGCGAGCACCCGCCGCTCCAGCCGCTTGACCTGCTCCTCGGCCGCCTCGGCAGCGGCCTCCAGCTCCGCCACCCGCTCCTCGAAGCGGCTCTCCTCCCGCGCGCGGGCCGCGCTCTCGGCGGCCAGCGCCGCCTCCGTCGCCCGCTGCCGCTGCCGGAGCAGGGCCATCGCGGCGAGCGTGCCGATCGCCAGCGCGGCGACCAGGACCCGCAGCACGGTCGCGCTGCCGCTCAGCAGCGCGGCAACGAGCGAGGCGAGAGCCAGCACGACGCAGACGAGCACGGGGGCCAGCTTGGCCAGTTGTGAGGATTGGCGGTGGCGTCCACGGGGCATGGCCAGAAATCTAGCGCGCCGGGCGAACAACTGTCAGGCGAGGGGCCGATTCACGGGACCCTACTGCCTTGACACTGCTGACAAGTGACGATGCGTCGAGACCGTCACCACGCAGAGTCGCGGCCGTCAGCGGTGGTGCGGCACCTGGGCCTGCCGCTGCTCGTCCGGGTCCTCCGGGAGGCGGCAGATGTGCTGGAGCCAGAGCCCGGCCGCCATGACGGCGACACCGGCGATGACCGCGAAGAGCGCGGTGACCGACTGGCCCTTCCGGGCGGGAGCACTGTCCCAGAGGCTGATCAGGAAGATGCCCATGCCCCCGTAGACGCCGGTGACGAGCGCCGCGACCAGCGCGCTCGCCTGGGCCAGGACGAGTGCCCGGGCGGCGGAGAGGGGGTCGACTCCCTTCGCCCCGGGCACGCGGTTGCGCTGGTCGCGCAGCCGGGCACGGATGGACACGGCGGTGGCGAGCAGCACCACGGCGATGACCGCCAGCACGATCGGCGCGGCCGGCGGGACGCCGGGCAGGGTGGACACGGAGTTCCACAGACGCGAGCCCGCCCACGACAGGGCGCCTGCGGCCACGGTGATCCCGGCCAGCACGACTGCGCGCAGTGGCTTCACAACTCCCCTTCCCGAACGGTCACTTCTCCCCACTATGCCGCACCCCGCAGGGGCGCGAGGATCCCCCACCGGGAGCAGCCCACCACCCGGGGAGGTCCGTCCCGCAGACGGGGGCGGACCTCCCCGGGTGGTGTGTTGCCGCGCTGGTGGCACTTCCCCCGAGGGTGGGGCTCCTCGCGCCCCTACGGCAGTTGCAACGACAGGTCGTCGCGGCGGCGGACGCCCTGGAGGCCGAGCGCGGCGAGCAGCTCGGCCGCCGGGCCGTGGCCCGGGACCTCCGCGGCGGGGTCCACGTCGAGCCAGGGCGCGAGCACGAACGCCCGCTCGTGCGCCCGCGGGTGAGGCAGCGTCAGCTCCGGGTCGTCCGAGACGACGCCCTCGTAGCCGAGGATGTCCACGTCGAGCGTCCGCGGGCCCCAGCGGACCTCGCGGGTGCGACCGAAGGCGTCCTCCACCGCGTTGGCGCGCTCCAGCAGCGAGCGGGGCGGCAGGGTGGTCTTCAGCAGGACCACCGCGTTGAAGTAGCTGGGCTGGTTCTCCGGACCGCCGACGCCCTCGGTCTCGAAGACCGCGGAGACGGCCTTGATCCGCAGACCGGGGGTGTCCTCCAGAGCGTCCACCGCCCCCTGCAGGGTCTCCAGCCGGTTGCCGAGGTTGGAGCCGAGGGCGACGACCGCGAGGCGCGGGTTGTGCAGGGTGGTGTCGGCCGAGTCCACCGCGTCCTTGACGGCGGCGGGCACGGGCGTGGCGACGGGATCGGGACTCATGGGCGGCTCCGGACGATGGTGATGGTCACGTCGTCGAACGGGACGGGGATCGGGGCGTCCGGCTTGTGCACGGTCACCTCGACCTCCTGGACGGCCTCGTGGGTCAGGCACTGGTCGGCGATGCGCTGGGCCAGGGTCTCGATGAGGTCCACCGGCTCGCCGGTGACGATGGCCACGACCTCCTCGCTGATGACCCCGTAGTGGGCGGTCTTCTCGAGGTCGTCGCCGTTCGCGGCGGGCCGCGTGTCGATCCCGAGCACCACGTCCACCACGAAGGTCTGCCCCTGCTCGCGCTCGCGCGGGTAGACGCCATGGTGGCCGCGGGCGCGCAGGCCCCGTACCGCGACACGGTCCAGCATCGAAGGGAACTCCCTGCTCTCGTACGACGGGCTTCCTTGCCCGACCCGACCACGCTACCCTGCGCGACCGACAGCGAAGTGCGGTGCCGGGTCCCCCGTCCGGGGACAACATGGCCGCTCTGTCCATTGATTCCCAGGCGGCTGCCCTGCTCGCGCCGGGCCTACTCGTCCTCGTCCCCGCCGCCGGTGAGCACCGGCGACCCGTGGTGGGACCACAGTCGCCACCCGTCCGACGTGCGGCGGAAGAGGTTGGTCGCGACGACCTTGCCGCCCAGCAGCGGGCCGGGCTCGCCGTCCTCCCCGGCCTCGCCGCCGGACAGGATGTTCTCGGTGCAGGTGACCAGGGCCACATCGCCGTGGATCTCCACGGTGACGTCGGTCAGGAAGAACTGGATGTAGTCCGTGTTCGCCATGATCAGCGCGTAGGAGCGGAGCACCGCCGCGCGGCCGGAGAGCAACGGCCAGCCCGGGTGCACGCAGACGGCGCCCTGCACATCGTCGGCGTCGGCTCCGGAGACCCAGACGTCCGTCATGGCGTCCAGGTCGCCCGCCTCCAGGGCGGCGTAGAGCGCCTCGTTCGCCGCCTCGACGGCGGCGACGTCCTCGTCGCGTGGCCGGCTGCCGCTCACCGGGCGGCTCGCAGGGCGGCCTCGACGCGGACGGCGTCGGCGCTGGGGCGCACCTCGTGCACCCGCACGGACCACGCGCCGGCGGCGGCCGCCAGCGCGGAGACTGCGGCTGACGCGGCGTCACGTTCCTTGGGGGGACGCAGTTCCCCGGTCAGCGGGTCGGCGAGCAGGGTGCCCAGGAAGCGCTTGCGGCTGGCGGCGACCAGCAGCGGACGGCCCAGGCGGTGCCAGGCGTCCAGGCGGGCCAGCAGCTTCCAGTCGTCCTCGCGGGTCTTGGCGAAGCCGAGCCCGGGGTCGACGACGACCTGCTCCGGGCGGACCCCGGCCGCGACGACGGCCTCCAGCTGCCGCTCGACCTCGGCGACGACCTCGGTGACCACGTCCTGGTACTGGGCGAGCCGGTCCATGGACGCGGACTGGCCCCGCCAGTGCATCACCACAAAGGGGACACCCGTCTCGGCCGCGACCTTGACCATGTTCGGGTCGGCCAGGCCGCCGGAGACGTCGTTGACCATCGCCGCCCCGGCGTCCACGGCCTGCTCGGCGACGGCGGCGCGCATGGTGTCGACGCTGACCACGACGCCCTGCCCGGCCAGGCCCCGGACGACGGGGAGGACCCGGCGCAGCTCCTCCTCCTCGGTCACCCGCTTCGCCCCCGGCCGGGTCGACTCCCCGCCGACGTCGACGAGGTCCGCGCCCTGCGCGACGAGTTCGAGCCCGTGCGTGACCGCGCGGTCGGGATCGAGCCAGAGGCCCCCGTCCGAGAAGGAGTCGGGGGTGACGTTGACGATCCCCATCACCCCGCAGCGCCCCCACTCGGGCAGCCCGGCCAACGACGGTTCAGTGCGCTCCATGCAGGAATTATCGCCCCCGGGCGGCCCGCCACTCCGCCGGACGGGCTACTGCTGGGCGCCCACCGCCACGGCCGACTGCTCGCGCGCGTCCCCGTGCGCCTGACGGGGCCTCAGCCAGCGGCGGACGAACTTCGGGGGCTCCATCACGATGAAGGCCTCCGCCTGCATCGCGGAGAGGCCGATGCGCGGCAGGTCCGCGGTGCTCGGGTAGACCAGGAAGCGGGGCTCCCAGATCGGGCGGAACTTGGCGTTGAACTTGTACAGCGACTCGATCTGGAACCACCGGGACAGGAACACCAGCAGTCCGCGCCAGGCCCGCAGCACCGGGCCGGCGCCGATGCGCTCGCCGCGGGCCAGGGCCGAGCGGAACATCGCGAAGTTCAGCGACACCCGGGTGATGCCGAGCTGCTCCGCGGCCTGCAGCGCCTTGACGATGAGGAGTTCGTTGAGGCCCGGGTCGGCGTCCCGGTCGCGCCGCATCAGGTCCAGCGAGATGCCGTCCTTGCCCCAGGGCACGAAGTGCAGCACGGCGCGGATGTCGGAGGTGCCCTCGGGGGCTCCTTCGACGGCCTTGTGGGCGGTCACCACGACGCAGCCCTCGTCGGCCGGGTCGCCGAAGCGCCCCAGCGCCATGGAGAAGCCGCGCTCGGTCTCGGTGCCGCGCCAGGCGTCGGCGGCGTGGCGGATGTCCTCGACCTCACGGGGCGTCAACTCGTCCACCCGGCGCACATGGCAGGTGTAGCCGGCCCGCTCGATGCGCTTGACCATCTGCCGGACGTTGCGCATCGCGCGGCCCTCAAGGGTGAAGTCGGCGACCTCGACCACGGCCTCGTCGCCGATCTCCAGCGCGTCCAGGCCGGCCTCGCGGGTCCACACCTCGCCGCCGGTCTCGCTGCAGCCCATGACCGCGGGCACCCAGGCGTGGCGGTGCGCCTCCTCCATGAAGACCTTGATCGCCCCGGGCCAGGCCTCGACGTCGCCGATCGGGTCGCCGGAGGCGAGCATCACGCCGGAGACCACGCGGTAGGCGATGGCGGCCTTGCCGCTGGGCGAGAAGAGCACGTTCTTGTCGCGGCGCAGCGCGAAGTAGCCCAGCGAGTCCCGGGCTCCGTGCCGGGCGAGCAGCGCGCGGACGTCCTGCTCCTCCTTGGGGCCGAGCACGGCCTCCGGCCGGGAGGGCTTGAGCAGCAGCCACAGCGTGGTGCCCGCGGTGAACAGGCCGAGCGCGGCGAGCGAGTAGTAGACCAGGTCGCCGGTGCGGTCGCCGGTGTAGTGGATCGGCCCGCCGATGCCGAGCAGGCCCCAGAAGACCTCCCAGAACCGCTCGCGCAGGCTCGGGCTGCCGACGGTGGTCCGCTCGTGGGAGCTGACGATGACCATGCCGATGCCGAAGCTGAGCACCAGCAGCACGACGAAGTTGAGCAGCGCCCGCCACCGCGTGCGCGGGTCGGACAGGGCGTAGAACTCCCGCCGGTTGAGCGCCAGCACCACGAGGACGAGCACGGTGATCACGGCCGAGCCGACATGGTGCCAGCGCAGTCCCTGCAGCACGGCGCCGATCGGCAGCACCACCATGACCGCCCGGTAGGCGCGGGCCTTCCGGCGGCGCAGGCCGTGGGCGAGCATGATCAGCAGCAGGCCCACGACGAGGGCCGCGGCGGTCGCCAGCGAGGTGACCGTTCCTGGAAGGAAGCTGGCAATCTCGTGGACCCGGGTCTCCCGGAAGTGCGGGGCGGCGGCCCCGATGATGTCGACCAGACCGACGAACGCGGTGGCGTATCCGGCGGCCCGGGGGACCCAGGGCCGGGAGACCGCGGGGAGGGTCAGCCCCTTGCGGGACGGGCGCTCTGCGGTGGTCTGCGGCTCGTTCATGAAGGCACAGCCTAGAGGTCGCGGGCAAGGAGGAGTTCGGAGCGGGGTCCGCAGGGTGATGACCCGACAAGAATCCCGCCTCCCCGGCGAACCCGAGGTGACTTCACAGCAACCTTTCAGGCATGGTTGACCGTCTGGCCTGAGGGACACAGGCCGAGGACGGAACAGAACCATGGGACTGACCAGCAAGAAGCTCGAGCTGCTCATCGCCGTGCTGGCGGTGGCGTGCTTCGTCGCCACCGTGTGGCTGTGGCCCCGGCTCAGCCGCACCAACTGGCGGGCGCTGCTCGGCCGGGTGGGACTGCTGCTGGTGAGCCAGGTGCTCACGCTGTCGGCGATCCTGCTGGCCGCCAACAACTGGGGCGGCTTCTACAGCTCCTGGGGCGACCTGTTCGGCACGGACCAGGGCAACGGCACCATTTCCACCCCCGGCACCCAGGCCTCGTCCACCCGTCCCGGCACGGCCCGCTCCTGGGTCGAGCCGGCCGGCGACCCCCGCCCGGTGGCCCTGGAGATGCCCGGCGTCCAGGCCGACGGCGGCACGGTCGAGCAGGTCCGCGTCCACGGCGGCAGCACCGGCCTGACCGAGGACGCCTACGTCTACCTGCCCGCCGAGTACGGCCAACCCGCGTACGCGCACGCCGACTTCCCGGTCGTGGTCGTTTTCACCGGCTACCCCGGGACGCCGGAGAACCTGATCACCCGGATGAAGTACCCGACGGTGGCCGCCCAGGCGATCCAGCAGCACCAGATGCAGCCGACGATCCTGGTCCTCATGCGCCCCTCGGTGGCCATGCCCCGGGACACCGAGTGCCAGGACGTGCCCGGCGGCCCGCAGGCCCAGTCGTTCTTCACCAAGGACCTGCGCACCGCCGTGGCCTCCCGCTACCGGGTCGGCCTGACCGCCCGCAGCTGGGGCGTCATCGGCGACTCGACCGGCGGCTACTGCGCACTGTCGCTCGCCCTGCGCGCGCCCCAGTCCTTCGCGGCGGCGGTGTCCCTGTCCGGGTACTACAACGCGGCCCACGACAGTACGACGGGCGACCTGTTCGGCGGCGATCCGACGCTGCGTCAGCAGGCGGACCTGATGTGGCGGTTGCGGCACCTGCCCGGCGCTCCTGTGTCGCTGCTGGTGACCAGCAGCAAGACCGAGCACGACTGGAAGGCCACACAGCAGTTCGTGGCCGCGGTGAAGGCGCCGACGCAGATATCGACGCTGTACCTGCCCAGCGGCGGCCACAACTTCGCCACGTGGAACCGCGAGACCCCCCAGGCCCTCCGCTGGCTAGGCACCCACCTGAACTCCCCCACCACCGGCACCTCCTGAGCCCGTAGGGGGCGCGAGACTGCGGCTGATCTGCGGCTCCGCCGCGTGGGCGCGAGGAACACGCCACTGAGGGAGGTCCGGCCTGCACGCGGGGACGGACCTCCCCGAGCGGTGGCGCGGCGGGATCCTCGCGCCCCTACCGGGCTATCGCCCCAGGATGAGGCTCAGCGCTTCCTGACGGGTGGTCGGATTGCGGAGCTGGCCGCGGACCGCCGAGGTCATCGTCTTGGCACCGGGCTTCCTGATCCCGCGGACGCTCATGCACATGTGCTCCGCCTCCACCACCACGATGCAGCCCCGGGCGTCGAGGATCTCCATCAGCGAGTCGGCGATCTGGGTCGTCAGCCGCTCCTGCACCTGGGGCCGGCGCGCGAACACGTCCACGAGGCGGGCCAGCTTGCTCAGACCGGTGATCTTGCCGCTCTCCGCGGGGATGTAGCCGACGTGCGCCACGCCGTGGAACGGCAGCAGGTGGTGCTCGCAGCAGGAGACCACCTCGATGTCCTTCACCAGCACCATCTCGTCGTGGCCCAGGTCGAAGGTGGTCGTCAGCACGTCCTCCGGCTCCTGGAACAGGCCGGCGAATATCTCCCGGTACGCCCGCGCCACGCGGGCGGGGGTGTCCCGCAGGCCCTCACGGTCGGGGTCCTCGCCCACCGCGACCAGCAGCTCCCGGACGGCGTTCTCGGCCCGCTTCTGGTCGAACTCCCGGACGGCTCCGGCCGAACCCTCGATGGTCACCGGGTCGATCATGGAATGCCCCTCACAAGTCTCACGTGTCCGCACACAGAAGCGGGTGCCGCTGGTCCAAGGCTACGGCCTCGGACCAGCGGCACCCGCCGTGCGGTCCTCCTGCGCGGTCCCCCGCGAGGATCAGATCTCCGGACGCTCCTGCAGGTCCGGGCCCTTCTCCAGGGACGGGGTGGTCGCGTCGGTGGAGCCGTTGGCCAGGGCCAGCTCCTTCGGCGACTGCACCGGCGGGCGGGTCGACGGCATGCGCCGCGCGGACCCGGTCCAGGCCGGACGCGGCGGGCGCTTCACCACGGGGGCGAAGATCTCCGCGAGCTGCTCCTTGTTCAGGGTCTCCTTGTCCAGGAGCTCCAGCACCAGGTTGTCCAGCACGTCCCGGTTCTCGACCAGGATCTCCCAGGCCTCGTTGTGGGCGTTCTCGATCAGCTTCTTGACCTCCTCGTCCACCAGGGCGGCGACCTCTTCCGAGTAGTCGCGCTGGTGGGCCATCTCACGGCCCAGGAAGGGCTCGGAGGAGTCGGTCCCGAACTTGATCGCACCCAGCCGCTCGGTCATGCCGTACTGGGTGACCATCGCCCGCGCCGTGGCGGTCGCCTTCTCGATGTCGTTGGACGCGCCGGTGGTCGGGTCGTGGAAGACCAGCTCCTCCGCCGCGCGCCCGCCCATCATGTAGGCGAGCTGGTCGAGCATCTCGTTGCGGGTGGTCGAGTACTTGTCCTCGTCCGGCAGCACCATGGTGTAGCCCAGGGCCCGGCCGCGGGACAGGATCGTCACCTTGTGCACCGGGTCGCTGTTCGGCGAGGCCGCCGCGACCAGGGCGTGGCCGCCCTCGTGGTAGGCGGTGATCTTCTTCTCCTTGTCGGACATGATCCGCGTGCGCTTCTGCGGACCCGCCACGACGCGGTCGATCGCCTCGTCCAGGACGTTGTTGTCGATCAGCTTCTTGTCGCTGCGCGCGGTGAGCAGGGCGGCCTCGTTGAGGACGTTGCTCAGGTCGGCGCCGGTGAAGCCGGGGGTGCGCCGGGCGACGGCCATCAGGTCGACGTCCGGGGCGACCGGCTTGCCCTTCTGATGGACCTTCAGGATCTCCAGGCGGCCCTGCAGGTCCGGCCGGTCCACGGCGATCTGCCGGTCGAAGCGGCCCGGGCGCAGCAGCGCCGGGTCCAGGATGTCCGGCCGGTTGGTGGCGGCGATCAGGATGACGCCGCCCTTGACGTCGAAGCCGTCCATCTCGACGAGCAGCTGGTTCAGCGTCTGCTCGCGCTCGTCGTGACCGCCGCCGAGGCCGGCGCCGCGGTGGCGGCCGACCGCGTCGATCTCGTCGACGAAGACGATGGCCGGGGCGTTCGCCTTGGCCTGCTCGAACAGGTCGCGGACGCGGGAGGCGCCCACACCGACGAACATCTCGACGAAGTCCGAGCCGGAGATCGAGTAGAACGGCACGCCCGCCTCACCCGCGACGGCGCGGGCGAGCAGGGTCTTACCGGTTCCGGGCGGGCCGTAGAGCAGCACGCCCTTGGGGATCTTGGCACCCACGGCCTGGAACTTTGCGGGCTCCTGCAGGAACTCCTTGATCTCCTGGAGCTCCTCCACGGCCTCGTCGGCACCGGCCACGTCCGAGAAGGTGGTCTTCGGGGTGTCCTTGGTGATCAGCTTGGCCTTGGACTTGCCGAACTGCATCACCCGGCTGCCGCCGCCCTGCATCTGGTTCATCAGGAACAGGAACACGACCACGATCAGCACGAACGGCAGCAGCGACAGCAGGATGCTGACGAAGGCGTTCTGCTTCTCCTGCTTCACCGTGTAGCTGTCCACGGTGCTGCTCTGCTTGAGGCTCGTCAGGTGGTCGGTGAACGTCGCCGCCCACTGGTCCGACGGGTACGTCGCCTGGATCTGGTTGGTGCCGTCGACGTCGTTCTTCAGCTTGACCTTGACCGTCTGACTGTCACCGGTGGTCAGCTGGACCGCGCTCGCGTTGCCCTTGTCGATCTGCGAGATGACGGTGGAGAGGTCCTCGGTCTTGTAACCGGCCGAGGAGGACACCACCTGCATCAGCACGACGACGGCGAGGACGGCCAGCACGATCCACATCACCGGCGCACGGAAGTATCGCTTCACGTCCATCCATGCGGGGCGGCTCTCGACGCCCCGTCCCTCCTGCCACTGTGCGGCATCTCACGGCCTCCGGCCGCGGGATGCGTCCTATGTCTGTCCTCGACCGTTCAATGCGAACAGCGAATTATTGGACGGTACGCGGCCATTCTCCACCACTGAGGGAGGAAAACGGCCGCGTACCGGTGTCTCACGCCTCTTCCCCGGGTCCAACGGAGGAAAACCGCGCGGTGTTCCCCGGGGCTCCGACGGGTGACCCGCTGGTTCAACCGCCGTACACGTGCGGCGCCAGGGTGCCCACGAAGGGGAGGTTGCGGTACTTCTCGGCGTAGTCGAGGCCGTAGCCCACCACGAACTCGTTGGGGATGTCGAAGCCCACGTAGCGGACGTCGATCTCCACCTTGGCGGCGTCCGGCTTGCGCAGCAGCGTGCACACCTCGAGCGAGGCCGGGCCGCGCGACTGCAGGTTGCTCAGCAGCCAGGAGAGGGTGAGCCCGGAGTCGATGATGTCCTCGACGATGAGCACGTCCCGGCCGCTGATGTCGGTGTCCAGGTCCTTGAGGATCCGGACCACGCCGGAGGACTTGGTGCCCATCCCGTAGGAGGAGACGGCCATCCAGTCCATGGTCACCGGGGAGTGCAGGGCCCGGGCGAGGTCCGCCATCACCATCACCGCGCCCTTGAGCACGCCGACGATCAGCAGGTCCTTGCCCGCGTAGTCACGGTCGATCCGCTCGGCCAGCTCGGCCAGCTTGGCGTCGATCTCGTCCTTGCTGATGAGCACCTTGGCCAGGTCGGTGCCCATGTCCTTCTCGTCCACCCGCGCTACTTCCTCAAGTGCTGATGCCTGCCGACGCCGCTGTGCACGGCCGCCCGGTCAACCTTGCCACACCCGGCCCCGGCTCAGCCGAACCAGCCCACGGGATGCCCGCCGGGCCGTCAGCCGAACCAGCCCTGCATGTCGGCGACGACGTGGACGCTCGGGCCGTGACCGTAGACGCTCCACTCGCCCACCGGGACCGGGACCACCACGGCGTTCGAAGCGGTCTGGCCTGCCGCGAAGTTGAGCGTCGAGGCGGTGGGAACCGGCTGTCCCGTCGGATGGACCGTCAGGTAGCCGGCGCCGGTGGGCTGGGTCGCGGTCAGGTCGAGCAGGACCGCGGTGGCCCCGTCCGGCACGCCGGTTGCCACCGGGAACTCCTGTCCGTCGTACAGCGGCCAGGAGTTGTTCCGGGTGTCGACCACCCGGGTGGGACCGACGGGCAGGAAGACGCTGCCCTGGTCGGGGGCGTACCAGCCCTGGATGTCGGCGACCAGGTGGGCCGGGCCGCCCTGCAGGTGGAGGCTGACCGACGCGTCCGGCCCGATCGGGACCAGGACCAGGCCCGCTGTGGTCGATCCCTTGCGGAAGTTGACGGAGGAGGTCCCCGGCACCGGGCCCGAGCCGAAGGCGGTGACGTAGCCGTCGCCCCCCGGGGAGACGACGGTCACATTGAGCAGCACGGCCTTCGCGTACGACCCGACCTGACCGACGAGCGAGATCTTGACGTTCCGGCCTGAGGTGACCGGGCCGGTCCGGGTGGTCCGGGTGTCCAGCAGCCGCCGCGGGGTGACGGGGTCCAGCAGGGCGCCGCCGGTGACCTTCGTCCCGGCCGCGTAGTAGCCGACCAGATCCGCCACCACGTCGGTGCGGACGTGGGCGTAGATCCGGATCCGGCCGTCCGCGCCGACCGGTACCGTCACCAGGTTCGAACGGTTCTCGTGCGCCGCGAAGTTGAGACTGGAGGCGGAGGGCCGCGCGCCCTGCGAGCTGTAACCGGTCAGGAAGCCGGCCGCCGACGGATTCGCCGAGGTCAGGTTGAGCACCACCGCGGTGACGCCGCTCGCGGGCGCTCCGGGGATGCCGGTCACCTTGAGCGCGAGCGTGCCGTCGGCGGCAAGCGCGCCCCTGTGTCCGCCCAGGGTGGTGCGGGTGTCGAGCAGGCGCAACGGCGCGTGGGCGACGAAGGCGCTGCCGACGACGGTGGTCGCGACGGACTTCGAGGTCCGGCCGTCCGCGTCCGTCGAGGTCTGGGTGACCTGGTACCGGCCTGGGCGGGCATACGCGTGGCTGAGCTGCTTCTGGGTTCCCGCGCTCTGCGTCACGCTGCCGTCGCCCCAGTTGACGGTCCGTCCGGTGACCGGCCAGCCGGAGGCGGCACTGCTCTCGCCCAGGGAGGCGGTCACCGTCATCGGGGAGCCGCCCACCCGGCTCAGGCCCAGTTGCGCGGTGAGCGGCGCCGGCTGCTCGACCTGGACGGAGGTGGCGGTGGAGACGGTCTGCCCGGTGTCCGTCGTCGCCGTGACCGACGGGCTCCAGGTGCCGGGCGTGACGTAGGTGTGGCTGATCTGCGGCTCGGTGGTCGTGACGTCCGGGCTGCCGTCCCCGAGCACGTAGTGGTAGGAGACGACGTGGCTGCCCCAGGGGTTGCTCTGCACGGTCGTCTGCAGCTTCTCCGCGACCGCGGGATAGGGCGCGGGCGGCTGGTCGGGGGTGGCTGCCAGGCTGACCCGGATCGGGTCCTGGAACTCCCAGGCGCCCCGGTCGACCAGGGTGCCGCCGTCCGCGGGCGCGGTGCCGACCAGCGGATCGTCCACCCGCGCTCGGCCGAGCGCGTCGGTGTCGGGGAGGCCGGTGACCGCAGGGTCCTCGCTGTCGATCGCCGCCGAATTCTCCAATGGCTGCCCGACCGCGGATATCCCGCAGGCCCCGGCGCAGTCCTGCGTGCCCTGCCCGGTCGCGGCGGTGAAGGCGTCGGCCGTGCCGTAGGGCGTGGCGCCCCACAGGTAGGGATCCCCGCTGCCGTAGGGCTGGAGGACGTTGTGGTCCGCGGTGGTGGTGCCGGTGGCGGCCGCGTCGACGGCGAGCTGGCTGCCTCCCTGGTTGGCCGACAGGACGGAGTCGGCGAGCCGGGTCCCGGTCGCCCCCGCGTGCACGGCGACGCCGTCGCGGGTGGAGTTGAAGACGGTGACGTTGGTCAGCACGGTGTCGGCCGCGTCGTCCACCACGACGCCGTCGGCCGGGCTGGCCGTGACGGCGACGACGGTGAGCCGCGTGCCCTGCGACTGGCCGTGGACCAGGATCGGCCCCCAGGCGACCCGGTCGCGGGTCGCCGTGGTCGCGGTGGACCCGTCCACGTCCAGCACGGCGGCCGGCGGAGTCTGAAGCACTCCCCGGTTCCGGGTGAGCAGGTCGGAGTCGAGCACGACGTGGTCGCTCGCGTGCACCCGCACGGCACTCGCGGAGCCGGACCCGTGGACGCCGAGGCCGGACAGCGTCACGTAGGAGGCGCCGTCGAGATCCACGGCCGGGACGGCGCTGCCCACTGCCGAACTGATGGCGCTGGTCGGCGCGGAGGGGCTCGACGGCGCCCCGAGCAGTGTGATGGGACTGCCCGCCGTCCCCGAGCGGGTGATGCGGACCGGCGGGTAGACGCCCGCCGCCAGCTCCAGGGTCTGGCCCGGCACAGCCGCGTCCACGGCGGTCTGCAGGGTGCAGTAGGGCACCTCGGCCGAGCCCCGGGCGGGGTCGGTGTCCGAGCACACGGCCGCCGCGGGGTCGACGTGGACGACGGCGTCTCCATCGGCGTGTGCCGGCAGGGTCGAAACCGCTCCGGCGACGACCATCACGGCCGCCGCCAGGCTGATGCGCCTCACGGGCGCCTCCCGTTCTTTGGTTCGTCCTGGCGTGGTTGACACCACGTCAGGCGCAGTAACCCTCGACGCCGGCCACGACGTGGACGCCCGAGGAGTGGTCGTGGATCTGGACGCGGCCGCCGGCGAGCGGGGCGGCCAGGTGGGAACAGGTCTCGCCGGGCCCGAAGTTGAGGCAGGACGTCTCCCCGGCGGCGGTCCCGCCACCGTGGCCGACAGCTGTCCGCCTCCGGTGGGGCCGGTCTCCGTCACCTTGAGCAGCGCGTGGCGCGCGGTCGGCGGCACGCCGTCGATGGGGATTCCCGGGAGGAGCGCGGCCGAGCGCCGCATCCCCCACCCCCCAGAGAGCTACCTGTGCCGCCGCTGTGCGGATGGGACCCTACGCCCGTGCGTCACGGTTGTCACTTGCCTACTTCCCGGACGAATCACCTGGTTCCGGCGCAGGCCGGACCCCTCACGGTTGACGGAACGTCAGGCGCTTGCCCTGGCGGCGCAGCAGGATGCCGCCCGGCAGGTGCACCGGTCCCTGGCCGCGGTAGCCGGTGACCAGGAGGTCCATGGCCTCCAGATGGCGGGCGAAGAGGTCGCCGCCGGGGCAGCCCGCGGCGAGGGCGGCGCGGCGCAGGACGCGGCGGCGGACGGCGGGGGGCAGGTCGGCGAGCGCGGGGACGTCGAGTCCGTCGGGGTGGGTGGCGTGGGCCTCGGCCCGCGCGGCCCAGGCGTCCAGGGCGTCGGCGTCGTCGCGGAAGAGCCGGGCGGTGCGGGCCAGGGCGTCGACGACGCCGCCGCCCAGGTGCTTCTCCAGCACCGGCAGCACCTCGTGCCGGACCCGTGAACGGGCGTACGCCGGATCGGAGTTGTGCGGGTCGTCCCAGACCGGCAGGTCGAGCACGGCACAGGCCTGACGGGTCGTCGAGCGGTCCAGTTCCAGGAAGGGGCGGCGGTAGCGGCCGGTCTGCGCCGGCATGCCGGAGAGGGAGCGGGTGCCGGAGCCGCGGGCCAGACCGAGCAGGACGGTCTCCGCCTGGTCGTCCCGGGTGTGCCCGAGCAGGACGGCGCTGGCGCCGTACCGTTCCGCCGCCCGGTCCAGCGCGGCGTAGCGGGCGTCGCGCGCGGCGGCCTCCGGGCCGCCGGCCCG
>NZ_JBHSQJ010000023.1:0-53290 GCF_042658505.1 Streptacidiphilus monticola
GGCGGACGCCGGCTTCTGCTCGTGCGACGCCCGGCCCGCGCCGGAGTCGGCCGCGTGGCGGCCGTCGCCGGTCGGGACGTCCAGCCCGTAGTAGCGGTAGAGCTGCAACTCCTGCTCCGGGGACAGGTGCTGGCCCACGCCGAAGTCGGGGGAGTCCTTGACCTGGGACTTGTCGTAGGCGACCCGCAGTTCGTCGGAGACGAACTCGCTCGTCGACAGCGGCACGAAGGCGTCCCGTCCGAACAGGCCGGTGCGGACGGCGGCCCATTCGGGCTGCCCGGTCGCGTCGTCGAGGTAGACCTCGTCGACCGTGCCGATCTTCTCGCCGTTCCGGTCGACGGCCTTGTGCCCGATCAGATCGCGGGGGTCGATCTCGGTCTGCACGGCAGCACCACTCCTCGCATTCAGGGAAAAGCCCTGGCAGTCGCTGGCAGAATCGTTCAACTCATACGAAAAGGCACATTGATCGCTTTGTCGAATCTTCGCTGCTCAGCCGGGTGTGTCGCTGGTCCGTTCGGGCCACGGGTCGCAGCAGACCCACTGGTAGGCTGGGAGACGACCGTCAAGCATGCGCGGGAGAGTCCGAAAGGCCGTCAGGTCCCTTTCGGCGCCGAAGGAGCAACTCCTCCCCGGAATCTCTCAGGCACCGGTACCGCGCACGCGAGGTCACTCTGGAAAGCAGGGCAGGACGGTCTCCCGACCCACCCCTCCCCTCACCGACGGTGAAAGCCGGTGCGAGCCGGTGAAGCTCTCAGGTTCCGATGACAGAGGGGGAGGCCGTCCGGGCGCGCTCACCGCGAGCCCATCCGGGTCAGACCAGGAGGCCTCCACCCCATGACGTCCCTCGCCGCGCTGGAGCAGTCCAGCCCCTTCGAGAACCGCCACATCGGCCCCGACGCCGAGGCGCAGGCCAAGATGCTGGCCCAGGTCGGCTTCGCCACCCTCGACGAGCTCACCGCCGCCGCCGTGCCCGAGGCGATCCGCAGCATCCAGGCGCTGGACCTGCCCGCCGCCCGCTCGGAGGCCCAGGTCCTGGCCGAACTGCGTGACCTGGCCGGACGCAACCAGGTGCTGCGCAGCATGATCGGCCTCGGCTACTACGGCACCTTCACCCCGCCGGTGATCCTTCGCAACGTGCTGGAGAACCCGGCCTGGTACACCGCGTACACGCCGTACCAGCCGGAGATCTCGCAGGGCCGCCTGGAGGCGCTGCTCAACTTCCAGACCGTGGTGTCCGACCTGACCGGCCTGCCGACCTCCGGTGCCTCGCTGCTGGACGAGGGCACCGCGGCCGCCGAGGCGGTCTCACTGGCCCGCCGGGTGGGCAAGGTCAAGGGCGGCGTCTTCGTCATCGACGCCGAGACCCTGCCGCAGACCATCGCCGTGGTGGAGACGCGGGCGGTGCCGCAGGGCATCGAGACCGTCGTCGCGGACCTGAGCCAGGGCATCCCGGCCGAGCTGGCCGAGCGCGGCGTCTTCGGCGTGCTGCTGCAGTACCCCGGCGCGACCGGTGAGGTCCGCGACCTGGCCCCGGTCATCGCGCAGGCGCACGAGCTGGGCGCGGTCGTCGCCGTCGCGGCCGACCTGCTGGCGCTGACGCTGCTGAAGCCGCCGGGCGAGCTGGGGGCGGACATCGCGGTCGGCACCACCCAGCGCTTCGGCGTGCCGATGGGCTTCGGCGGACCGCACGCCGGCTACATGGCCGTGCGCGCCGAGTACGCCCGCAACCTGCCGGGCCGCCTCGTCGGCGTCTCGGTGGACGAGGACGGCAACCGGGCCTACCGGCTGGCGCTGCAGACCCGCGAGCAGCACATCCGCCGTGAGAAGGCCACCAGCAACATCTGCACCGCGCAGGTGCTGCTCGCCGTGATGGCGTCGATGTACGCGGTCTACCACGGTCCCGAGGGCCTGACCGCCATTGCGCAGCGGACCCACCGCTACGCCGCCGTGCTGGCCGAGGGCCTGCGCGCGGGCGGGGTCGAGACCACCGCCGACTCCTTCTTCGACACCGTCACCGCCGTCGTCCCGGGCCGCGCCGCCGAGGTCGTCGAGGCCGCCCGCGCGGCCGGAGTGAACCTGCGTCAGATCGACGCCGACCGCGTCTCCGCCGCCTGCGACGAGACGACGACCCGTGAGGACCTGCTCGCCGTCTGGTCCGCGTTCGGCGTGGCCGCCGGGGACATCGACGCGCTCGACGCCGCCGCGGGCGAGAAGCTCCCGGCAGATCTGCTGCGCACCGACGCGTTCCTGACGCACCCGACCTTCCACGCGCACCGCTCCGAGACCGCGATGCTGCGCTACCTGCGCTCGCTGGCGGACAAGGACTACGCGCTGGACCGCGGCATGATCCCGCTGGGCTCCTGCACGATGAAGCTGAACGCCACCACCGAGATGGAGGCGATCACCTGGCCGGAGTTCGCGGACGTGCACCCGTTCGCCCCCGAGGCACAGGCCGAGGGCTATCTGACGCTCATTCACGAGCTGGAGCAGCGGCTGGCCGAGGTCACCGGCTACGACGCCGTGTCGATCCAGCCGAACGCCGGCTCGCAGGGCGAGCTGGCTGGCCTGCTGGCGGTCCGGGCCTACCACCGCGCGAACGGCGACACCCAGCGCGACGTCTGCCTGATCCCGTCGTCCGCGCACGGCACCAACGCGGCGAGCGCGGTGATGGCCGGCATGCGCGTCGTGGTCGTCAAGACGCTGGCCGACGGGGACGTGGACGTCGAGGACCTGCGCGCCAAGATCGAGCAGCACCGCGAGCAGCTGGCCGTGCTGATGGTGACCTACCCGTCCACGCACGGCGTGTTCGAGGAGAACATCACCGACATCTGCGCGGCCGTGCACGACGCCGGCGGCCAGGTCTACGTGGACGGCGCCAACCTCAACGCGCTCGTGGGTCTGGCCAAGCCGGGCAAGTTCGGGGCGGACGTCTCGCACCTGAACCTGCACAAGACCTTCTGCATCCCGCACGGTGGCGGCGGCCCGGGCGTCGGTCCGGTCGCGGTACGCGCGCACCTGGCGCCGTACCTGCCCAACCACCCGCTGCAGCCGTCCGCCGGTCCGGAGACGGGCGTCGGCCCGATCTCGGCCGCGCCCTGGGGCTCGGCGGCGATCCTGCCGATCTCGTGGAGCTACGTCCGGCTGATGGGCGGCGAGGGCCTGAAGCGTGCCACGCAGGTGGCCGTGCTCAACGCCAACTACATCGCGAAGCGCCTCGCTCCGTACTACCCGGTCCTCTTCACGGGTCCCGGCGGGCTGGTCGCGCACGAGTGCATCATCGACCTGCGGCCGCTGGCGAAGTCGGCGGGGGTCAGCGTGGACGACGTGGCGAAGCGCCTGATCGACTACGGCTTCCACGCCCCGACCATGTCGTTCCCGGTGGCCGGCACGCTGATGATCGAGCCGACGGAGAGTGAGGACCTGCGGGAGATCGACCGCTTCTGCGAGGCGATGATCGCCATTCGCGGGGAGATCGAGAAGGTCGCCAACGGGGAGTGGCCGGCGGAGGACAACCCGCTGCGGGGTGCTCCGCACACGGCCGCGGCGCTGGCCGGGGAGTGGAGCCACGCTTACTCGCGGGAGGAGGCCGTGTTCCCCGCGGGCGTGGACGCCGCGACGAAGTACTGGCCGCCGGTGCGGCGGATCGACGGGGCGTACGGCGACCGGAACCTCGTCTGCTCCTGCCCCCCGCTGGACGAGTACGAGGGGTAAGTTGCCCGCCCTGTAGCGGCGCGAGGATGCCCCACCGCGACCAGCCCACCACCCCGGGAGGTCCGTCCCGGGGTGGTGGGCTGGTCGCGCAGTTCCTCGCGCCCCTTACGGGTGCCCTACGCGGGGGTGAGGGTGCGGCGGGGGGCGATGGCGCGGCCGTCGGGGAGGATCTCGCCGGTGTCCTCGAAGAGGAGGACACCGTTGCAGAGCAGGCTCCAGCCCTGCTCCGGGTGGCTGACCATGACGACCGCGGCCTCGCGGTCGGGGGAGTCCGCTGACGGACACTCAGGGTGGTGCTGGCACATGGCTCGAACCCTCGATTCGGCGTCAACAAGTGGCCGCGCGGTGGTGTGAACCGCCTTCTCTCTGGGTAGACAGTACGGCCCCCGCGTCGGTTCCCAGTGTGTGCCTCCTGGAACCCGCGCGCAGCCATTTCGTGACATGCGTCACGTCTTCGTCGTACAAGCGCCACGAAACCACCCGGGCGGGCCACTGCGTCATGGTCCTCCCGGGTGGTCATGTCTGGTCCCTACGGGTCAGGCGGGCGTCGGGACCAGGGCCTTTCGCCCCAGGGCGAGCAGGGCCAGCAACTCCTCGGCGTGGTGCGGGAGATGGGCCGTCACCCCGAGCGGGGCCGGAGCCAGGGGGATCAGCAGGTCGGGGCTCTGGGTCGGTCCCAGCACCGGGTGCAGCCAGAGCGCGGCCATGTAGAGGCCCGGCACGGACAGCAGCCGGGGCAGGTACGTCGTCGCGGACGGGCCGGCGTGCAGGCGGGCCTGCTGGAGCGCACGGAGCGTGGACAGCGGGTACGGCCCCTCCGCGAAGTAGGCCACGCTGTGGCCGCTCCCGTCCTCGGCGGTCTCCGCCGCCGCGACGACGTCCTCGCCGTCGCGGATCAGGAAGCGCCAGCCGGTGCGCGCGGCCAGGTCCAGCGGGCTGCGACCGTGCGCGCCGGGGAACGGGTCCAGCAGGTGCACCGGCAGCGGGTGCGCCGGGGTGAGCGGGCCGCGCGCCGCACGCATCGCGGGCGTGTGGGCGGGGGAGGTGCCGGGGTCGTCGATGGCGTCGAGGACGGCGCGCAGAGCGGCGGCGGGCGGCTGGGGCAGCTGCAAGGACATGTCGGTTCGCCTCTCGTAGCAGCAGAGACGTGCGTGGCGGTGACGTTGCTGGGCTGCGCGGGAGTGGTCTCCGGTGCGCAGTGAAGAGCCTGACGGCGCATGGGGTGGTGCACAGAAGGTGCAGGAGCCGCCCTCAGCCCGGTTCTGCGGGTCGCCGCGCGTCGGCGTCGGGCGGTCGGGTCCTGTATCTCGCGATTCTATACGAACGAGTGCACGGTGTGACTCTTCTACTACCGTCCGTGCAGGAAGGCAAGGGGCAAACCGGGCAGTTCGTGTACGGGGCGCACAAGTGGCACATGCCAAATGCGCCGGGCGACTCCCCTTGCCCGAGCGGGCTATCGATCACACGTACGGGGCATGCTCAAGGGGCGCGCGGGGCCGTCGATCGGAGGAGGGGAACCCCATGGGGGAGAAAATCGCAGCTCAGAGCGCGGACCTGGCGGACCGTCAGCTGTACCGGCAGAAACTGCGGCAATGTCTGGACGCCTTGCGCCGGATGCATGACGAGGGGCGCTTCGACCGGGCGCGCGCCCTCATGGGGCTGGAGATCGAGTTGAACCTCGCCGACGAGGAGGGGCAGCCGGCCATGCGGAACGCCGCCGTGCTCGACGCCATCGGCAGCGGCGACTTCCAGACGGAGCTGGGCCAGTTCAACATCGAGGTCAACATCGCCCCGCACCGGCTCGGCGGCCGGGTGTTCGAGGAACTGCGCGAGGAGGTCGACACGGCCCTGCGCTACGCCGACCGGCGGGCCGCCGCCGCGGGCGCGCGCATCGTCACCGTCGGCATCCTGCCGACTCTGATGCTCGACCACGCCGTGCTCGACAACATCTCCGCGGGCGACCGCTACCAGTTGCTCAACGACCGGATCCTGGCCGCGCGCGGGGAGGACCTGGCGCTCGACATCGAGGGCGTGGAGCGGCTCAAGGCCGACTCGGTGTCGGTGATGGCCGAGGCCGCGTGCACCTCGCTGCAACTGCACCTGCAGGTGACGCCCGGTCGGTTCGCCTCCGTGTGGAACGCCGCCCAGGCGCTGACGGGCGCTCAACTCGCCCTCGGCGCCAACTCGCCCTTCCTCTTCGGCCGCGAGCTGTGGCGGGAGACCCGGCCGATCCTCTTCGAGCAGGCCTGCGACACCCGGCCGCACGAGCTCAAGGAGCAGGGGGTCCGGCCGATCACCTGGTTCGGCGAGCGCTGGGTGGACTCCGTCCTCGACCTGTTCGAGGAGAACCTGCGCTATTTCCCCTCGCTGCTGCCCATCTGCGACGAGGAGGACCCGCTCAAGACGCTCGCCGCCGGGGGCGTTCCCGGACTGCGCGAGCTGCGGCTGCACAACGGCACCATCTACCGGTGGAACCGCCCGGTCTACGACGTCGCGGCCGGGGTCCCGCACCTGCGGGTGGAGAACCGCGCGCTGCCGGCCGGGCCGACCGTGGTGGACACCCTCGCCAACGCCGCCTTCTACTACGGGGCGGTGCGGGCGCTGGCCGACCAGTCGCGTCCGGTCTGGCAGCGGCTGCCGTTCGAGCTGGCGGCGGAGAACTTCCACAACGGCGCGCGCCACGGCATCGACGCCGAGCTGTGGTGGCCGCGCAGCAGCAGGCTGCCCGGGTCCCGGGTGCCTGGGCGCGGCCCGGCGGTGGAACGGGTGCCGGTCCGCGAGCTGGTGCTGCGCGAACTGCTGCCGCTGGCCCGGCAGGGCCTGGACGCCTGGGGCGTGGAGCCGGTGGACCGGGACCGGTACCTGGGCGTCATCGAGCAGCGCTGCCTGCTCGGCACCAACGGGGCGGCCTGGCAGGCAGCGGTGTTCCACGACCTCCGGGACCGGCTCGGGCTCGACCGGGCGTCCGCGCTCGGGCGGATGACGAGGCGTTACCTGGAGCTGATGCGCACCGGGGACCCGGTGCACACCTGGCCGGTGCGCTGAGCGGCCGGCGGGCCGAGTGAGCGGTGCGCTGAGCGGGATCGCCCACAGGTGCTTGTGCGATGATCGTCCGGCATCGTCCGACCGTCCCGCCGCGCACCGTGGGAGCCCCGCCGTGACCAGCACCGACACCGCCTCCGCCCGCGACGGCCTGAGCCGCAGGCTGCTGCGGCAGGAGCTGCTGCTGGTGCTGGCCCTGTCGCTGGGCGCGAGCGCCGTCAGCGCGGTGATCAGCTTCGGCGGCTCGCTCACCGCCCCGGCCGCGCTCAAGCACCAGACCGCGACGCTGGTCGGCTCGCTCGCGCCGGGGCGCCCCTGGCTGGACCTGACCTGGCATCTCTTCGACATCGCCACGGCGCTGGTGCCGGTCCTGCTGGTGGCCCACCTGCTGCTGCGCGAAGGGACGTCGATCCGGGTGCTCGGACTGGACCGCACCCGGCCCTGGGCCGACCTGGGCAAGGGTGCGCTGGTCGCCGCCGGCATCGGCGGCTCGGGGCTGCTGCTCTACCTCGGCGCGCGGGCAGCCGGGTTCAACCTGACCGTGGTGCCCTCGTCGCTGCCGGACGTCTGGTGGCGGATCCCGGTCCTGCTGCTGTCCGCCGCGCAGAACGCGGTCGTCGAGGAGGTCATCGTCCTCGGCTACATGCTGCGGCGGCTGGAGCAGCTGGGCTGGAGCTGGCCGGCCGCGATGGCGGCCAGCTCGCTGCTGCGCGGGTCGTACCACCTGTACCAGGGCGTCGGCGGGTTCGTCGGCAACCTGGCGATGGGCCTGATCTTCTGCTTCCTCTACCGGCGGTGGCGGCGGGTGGCACCTTTCGCCGTGGCGCACACGCTGATCGACTCCGTCGCCTTCGTCGGCTACGCCCTGCTGGCGGGACACGTCAGCTGGCTGCCCACCGGCTGACCCGGACCGTCCGCCTCAGCCGTCGGACTCAGCGCGCGGTGGGCCGGGACGCGGCGGGGCTCAGTTCGCCGTCCAGGACGGTCACGGCGCGGCCGCGGAGCAGGACCCGGTCGCCGCGGAGCGAGAGGACGACGGTGCCGCCGCGGGGTGAGACCTGGCGGCCCGTCAACTCGGTGCGGCCGTCCAGGCGTTGCGACCAGAACGGGCCGAGGGCCGTGTGCGCGCTGCCGGTCACCGGGTCCTCCCCGACGTCCACGCCCGCGCCGAACCAGCGCGAGACGAAGTCGTAACCGGACCCGGCCGGGTCCGCGGCGGGGGCGGTGGCGATGAAGCCGCGGTGCTCCGGGTAAGCGCGCAGGGCCCGGTGGTCCGGGTTCAGCCCGCGCACCGCCTTCTCGTCGGCCAGTTCGACCAGGATGTCGCCGAGGGCCCCGGTGTGATGCGTCGTCAGGATCTCGGCGCCGAGTGCGTCGGCAAGGCCCGGGACCGGCGCGGCGGCCTCGGTGGTGGGGTTGGCCGGGAAGTCGAGAGTGATCAGTCCGTCCTCGGCGACCGTGGCTTCCAGCGGGCCGCTCGCCGTGTGGAAGCGGTGCAGCCCGGCGCCCAGCAGGTGCGCGGTGGCCAGAGTGGCGTGGCCGCACAGGTCCACCTCGACGTTCGGGGTGAACCACCGCAGGTCCCAGTCCCCGTCGGGGCGCGGCTTGGGGAAGGCGGTCTCGGACAGGTGCAGTTCGGCGGCGAGCGCCTGCATCCAGTCCGCGTGGGGCCAGGGGCCCTCGGACAGGAGGCAGACGCCCGCCTGGTTCCCGGAGAAGGGGGTTTCGGTGAAGGCGTCGACGATCCGGATGCGCATGCGGGGAGTCTAGGGCTGCGCCCCGACAGGTCCGCCGGATTGCGGTGCTCCGAGTGGTCGCATCCCGGCCGAGGGCGCGGCGCGGGGGGCGTTGGCCGGGGCCCACGTGGCGGACCTGCGCGGAGGCAGGGGCAGTCCAGGTGGCGCTACTGGTTCCGGGGCTGGTTGAACCGGAGCAGGTTGCCCGAGGGGTCGCGGAACGCGCAGTCGCGGACGCCGTAGGGCTGGTCCATCGGCTCCTGGATCACCTCGGCCCCGGCGGCGCGGATGCGCTCGAAGGTCGCGTCGCAGTCGTCGGTCCGGAAGATCACGCCACGGAGCAGGCCCTTGGCCAGCAGTTCGGCCGCCGCCAGGCGGTCGGCGGCGGGAGCGTTGGGGTCCGCCACGGGCGGCTCCAGGACGATTTCCACGTCCGGCTGGGTGGGCGAGCCGACGGTGATCCAGCGCATGCCCTCGAAGCCGACGTCGTTGCGCACCTCGAGGCCGAGGACGTCACGGTAGAAGGCGAGCGCCTTGTCGGGGTCGTCGACGGCGATGAAGCACTGGGAGATCTTCACATCCATGCCCACACGCTACGAACTGGCGGCCGCCCTGTCTCCCTTCTTCTTCGACGGGCGGGTGTGGATCTTCGCGACGCACGCCGGGATGGGCGCTCCCGGGGCGTGGTCCCGGGCCCGGTAGGCGCTGGGCGTCTCGCCCACCAACTGGGTGAAGCGCGCACTGAAGGAGCCCAGCGAGGTACAGCCGACCTCCATGCAGACCTCCGTGACGGTGAGGTCGCCCCGGCGCAGCAGCGCTTTGGCGCGCTCGATCCGACGGGTCATCAGGTAGCTGTACGGGGTCTCGCCGTAGGCGGCGAGGAAGCTGCGGGAGAAGTGGCCGGGCGACATCAGGGCGCCACGCGCCAGCGTCGGCACGTCGAGCGGCTGCGCGTACTCGCGATCCATGCGGTCGCGGGCCTGGCGCAGCCGGACGAGGTCGGAGAGGGGGACTCGCGTGGACACGTACTCACGGTACCGGCGCCCACCGACAGGGCGGCTGGAACGGCCCCGGCCCAGGCGGTGGTTGGCCGCCGGACAGACGACGCGCTTGCCCCAGGCGTGGGGCGCGGGGACGTCCCGCCCTTCGGGGGGAGGTGCCCCAGCGCGACCAGCCCCTCACCCCGGGGGTTGACCGGCGTCGACGGTGCGGGAAGAGGAAGGGCACTGTCGAAAGGACTTGTCGCACGACAGTTGCCGATATATCGTTGAGGCATCGAGACAGTCGCTGACGACAAAGGAGAAAGATCATGAAGCGGCATGCACACGGACATGGACACGGAATGCGCTCCCCTTGGCAGGGCGGTGGTCTGCCGCCCGAGGCCCGCGCCGCCTTCGGCGGGTTCGGGCCGGGGCCGTTCGGTCCGCCGCACGGCGGGCCCTTCGGGCCGCGCGGTCGCGGCGGACGGCACGGTGGTCGGGCACGGCGGGGCGACGTACGGGCGTCCCTGCTGGCACTGCTCAAGGAGCGGCCGATGCACGGCTACGAGATGATCCGCGAGATCGCGGAACGCTCCGGCGGCAGCTGGCGGCCGAGCCCGGGGTCGGTCTACCCGACGCTGCAGATGCTGGAGGAGGAGGGCCTGATCAGCAGTCAGGAGTCGGGCGGGAAGCGCCTGTTCGAGCTGACGGAGGAGGGCCGCGCCGAGGCCGATTCGGGGCCCGAGGCGCCGTGGCAGGAGGCCGGCCAGAGCGAGCACTGGGAGACGGTGCGGGAGTTCGGCCAGGCAGGTGCCGCGGTCAAGGACGCCCTGCGCCAGGTGGTGCTGACCGGCACCGCCGAGCAGAGGGCGAAGGCGCTGGCCCTGCTCAACGACACGCGCAAGAAGCTCTACCTCATCCTCGCCGAGGACGAGTGAGCGCGGCCCGGCCCGCGGCCTGGCCGGTTGCGCCCACCTGCCCCATTGCGGGGCATGGGGCGGACGCCCCGGGCGCTACTTGCCCCGCTGCGTTGTGGGGGTGGGGTTGAGGCCCGGCGGCACGTACGGCGCTGCGTTGTGGGGGTGGGGTTGAGGCCCGGCGGCACGTACGGCGCTGCGTTGTGGGGGTGGGGCTGAGCCCGGCGCCACGTGCGGCGCTCCGGGGAATGGGCGGAGGCCCGGGCTGCCGCCCGTGGTGGGACGCCGCTCGCTGGTCTGCCGGGCGGGCGGCCCGCCGGTGGTCGAGCCCGGGCCAGGACAGGACCACCGCCAGCAGGTGACGGCGACGTGCACCCGGCGCACGGTGCACGCACGGGCCAGAGGCCCTGCTGCTCCAGGGCCCGCCGACGAGGGCCGTGGCGCGACCGGCGCCGCTGGCGCCGCTGGCGCCGCTGGCGCCGAGCGTCGACCATCCGCCCGTCGGGAGGGGGCGCGTCCGAAGCTCGGCTGCCGGGGGCCTGCCTGGGGGCGCGTCCGGGGCGCTGTCGGTCCTGCCGGGTGGGCGGACGGCGGCGCCCGTCGCCCGAGAGCGAATGGCCGGCGGCGGGCGGCGCGGCTCCGCCGGTGACCCGACCGCAGCGACGATGGGCTGCAACTACCCAGCAGCTCGGGTCAGTTGGGCACGGGAGCCGCCATCGCCGAAGGCGGCCGGCGGAGGAGGCGGTCGACGTGGGGCCGGCGGAGGCCGGTCGCGGGGTCGACGGGGACGAGCAGGCGGTCAGGGCGGGCGGAGGCGCCGCGCAACAGATGGGGTGGGATGAGGTCGTCGATCCAGGCGAACGGGCGTCCCGCGGCGTGGCGGAGGATCGGCAGCCAGTCCCCGTCCAGCCGCTCCGCGTAGCGCCCTGTCGGGACGACGGGCAGTGGCGGCAGCCCGAGCAGCGGGCCGATGGACGCGTTGGCGTGCGACTCCCACGTCGTCGCCCAGACCAGCTCGTAGACCCCGGCAAGTTCCCGCAGCCACTCGCCGTGCCGGGGGGAGAGCAGCACCGCGCTGCCGTGCAGCGCGTGGACGGCGAAGTCGGCGTCCACGGGCGGGCAGACCGGGTTCAGCACCCCGTCGACGTCGAGGTAGAGCAGCGGCTTGGCGGTCAAGAGACTCCGGAGGGCATGGGTGCAGCAGCGGTACTCCAGGTGCGACGGATGACGGCCGCGCCTGGTTGCACGCGGGCGGGGCGCGGGCGTCAACCGCGCGCCGGGTGGGCGCTCCTGTGCGGTGGCAGCCGTCCGTCCAGCTCAGCCCGAGGAGCTGACGTGTCGTCAGTGGGAAGATCCTATCTGTGGGTTGACGCATGGTCACGCTGCGCACAAGACTGCTCACGCTCACCCGAGACCCGGCGCCCTCACGCCTCTCACCCCGGGGTGGACCACGTGCACACTGACCTCCTGTCGCCCACCCTGGCCCGGGTCGCCGCGCGGGCGCGGCGCCGGGCGCTGCGTGCGGGCGACCGCACCGCGGACACCGGCCATCTGCTGCACGCCCTGCTCGAGTCCGAGGAGTCGGCGCTCGCCGCGCTCGCCCCGCTGCCCGCGCAGCGGACCCGCCTGCTGGGTTACCTCGCCCAGCGGAGCATCGGCTTCGGCCGCGGCTGGCACGGCAGCGCGGAGGAGGAGCAGCAGGCGCTGCTCGCGCTGGAGCGCACCGCCCTGCGCGCACTGCTGCGCCGACAGCCGGACCCGGCCGCCGAGGCGCTGGACCTGCTCGGCGAACTGGCCGCGCGCAAGGGCTCGCGGGCGGCGCAGATCCTGCGCGGCGCGGGTGTGGAATGGCTGACCGGCAACGGGGCGACGCCNCGGCGGCGTCGCGGCGTTGGCGGAGGAGCGGGAGGGGCGCGGTCAGCCCTGGCCCAGCTCGTCGATCTGTTTGTCGGCCTGTTCCTGGACCTTGTCCACCTGCTCGGCGTACTTGTTGCCGGTCTTGGCGTCGATCATGTCGCCCGCCTTGTCGACGGCCTGCTTGGCCTGGGCCTCGTGCCCGTGGAGCAGGCTCTTGACCTTGTCCATCACGCTCATGGCTGACTCCTCGTCGGATGCCGCTTGCCCCATCAGAATGCGTCCGACCTGGCAAGGGCGCACTCTGGGCGCATGAGTGAGAGTGAGCCTCCCGTGCAGGTCGGACTGTTCGCCGACGACCACCACTACCGGCTGGTGTCCTTCCGTGGTGCCCACCATGTGCCCATGAGCAGGCAGGAGTTCGAGGAGCGCATGGCCGAGGACTACCCCGGCGAGGACCCCTACGACAGCGAACTGGTGCACTGGATGGACCACCCGGGCGAGTGGCCGGGAGAGTGAACCCGGCCACCCGCCCGGGCGCGGTCCCGCTCAGCCCATGTCCTCCAGCCGCCGGCCCTTGGTCTCGCGGATGAAGAACCAGACGAAGAAGAACGACAGCAGCGCGAAGCAGGCGTAGATCACGTAGGTGGCGGACAGGTTCCAGTCCGCCATGTTGGGGAAGCTGACCGTGATCGCCCAGTTGGCGAGCCACTGCGCCGATGCGGCGACACCGAGGGCCAGCGCGCGGATCTTGTTCGGGAACATCTCACCCAGCAGCACCCAGACCACCACGCCCCAGGAGAAGGCGAAGCAGAGCACGTACAGGTGCGCGGCCACCAGGGCGACCGTGCCCTGGGTGCTCGGGATGGTGGCGCTGGTGCCGGTGCCGTGGCGGTACGAGAAGGCCCAGGCGGCCATCGCCAGAGTGATCACCATGCCGACCGAGCCGGCCAGCGCCAGCGGCTTGCGGCCGACGCGGTCCACCAGCACCATCGCGATCACCGTGCCGACGATGTTGACGAGCGACGTCGAGACGCTGATGAGCAGCGAGTTGGAGGCGTTGATGCCGACCGACTGCCACAGCAGCGACGAGTAGTAGAAGATCACGTTGATGCCGACGAACTGCTGGAAGACCGAGGCGCCGATGCCGATCCAGACGATGGGCAGCAGGCCGGCCTTTCCGCCCATCAGGTCCTTGAACCGCGGCTTGTGCTCGCTGCGCAGCACCTCCTGGATCTCCGCGATGCGCGCCTCCACGTCCGTGCCCGGTTCCTCGACCTCCGCCAGCACGGTGCGGGCCCGTTCCAGCTTCCCGGTGGCCACCAGGTAGCGCGGGGACTCGGGGATGGCGAAGGACAGCAGGCCGTAGAGGATGGCGGGGATCGCCTCGACGCCGAGCATCCACTGCCAGGCCTGGATGCCGGCGATCGGGTCGTTGGGGCTGCCGCCCGCGCCTTCGTTGATGGCGTAGTTGACGAGCTGGGAGATGAAGATGCCCAGCACGATCGCGGCCTGCTGGAAGGAGCCGAGCCGCCCGCGCACGCCCGGCGGGGCGACCTCCGCGATGTAGGCGGGCGAGACGACGGAGGCGATGCCGATGGCGATGCCGCCGACGACGCGCCAGACGCCGAGGACGAAGATGTTCGGCGGGAACATCGAGCCGACGCCGCTGATCGCGAAGAGGAAGGCCGCGATCTGCATGACCCGGATCCGGCCGAGGTAGTCCGCGAGCCGTCCCGCGAGCGCCGCGCCGGCGGCGGAGCCCAGCAGGGCGGAGGAGACGACCAGCGAGGTCTCGCCGCTGCCCACCCGGTAGTGGTGCTGGATGCCGGTGACGGCGCCGTTGATGACGGCGCTGTCGTAACCGAAGAGGAACCCGCCCATCGCGGCGGCGGCCGCGATGAAGATGACGTGGCCGAGGCTGCTCTCCTCGACCCGGGTGGAGGAGCTGGTGCTGGACAGGGGAGCCTCCCGGGGTGCGGACGGACCGTCAGGGAAGCGTAGGCAGCGGCCCGTTGGGCCCGCCCGCGACGCGGCGGCGGCGCTGGCCCGTTCGGGTCACCGGCTGACCCGGACGGTCCTGCGGCCGCCCCGGCTTGCCCCGTCCGGGGACCGCCGCCGGCCCGGGCCCGCGGGGCGGGCGTCAGGCCAGGAGGCGGGCACGGGCGGCGGCGTCGCCGGGGGCTCCGCGCCGGGCCAGCTGGTCGGCCACCCGGGTCCGGTGCGACGCGTCCTTCTGTCCGTCGTACTTGAACTTGGGGCGCACCTCCTCGACGGTCAGCCGCAGGCCGCGGATCGCCGAGAGCATCCGCCCGAACGGCGGTTGCCCGGGGACGATCGGTCCATGCGCGATCTCCGGCTGGAAGCGCGCGAGTTGACGGCCGATCAGCTCCGCCTTCGCCTCCGGGTCGTCCACGACCGCGGCCGTGCCGACCAGGTGCACCGAGGCGTAGTAGCTGGTGGGCACGCCCTCCTCCGGCGGGGCGCCCTCCGCCGCGCGCCAGGGGCCGGGCACGAAGGCCCAGTCGTCGGTGACGGCGAGGGTCATCCGCGGGTTGGCCTCCAGCGCGGCCCAGACCGGGTTGGGCCGGGCCAGGTGCAGCAGTATCTCGTCGCCGCCCTCGTACAGGAAGTGGGAGGGGACCAGGACCGGAGCGGCGCCTGCGGGCCCGTTCGCGGCGAAGAGGCCGAAGTCGCGCGCGGCCAGCCAGCTGCGCCAGGTCTGGTCGTCCGCGCGGTCCCAGGGGTGGATCAGCATGCGCGTCCTTACGTACTAGTGCATAATGTCCTTTGTGCTAGGAGATTATCGGATCACTGGGCGTCGGGCCAACGAGATCGCTGCGGAGATCGAGCAGCTGGTGGTGAGCGGCTCCCTCGCGCCCGGCGCGATACTGCCGCCGCTGCGCGAGCTGGCCGGGGAGATCGGCGTCAACCCCAACACGGTGGCGGCCGCCTACCGGGTGCTGCGCGAACGCGGGGTCATCGAGACCGCCGGACGCCGGGGCTCGCGGGTGCTGCCGCGCCCCGCCGCCACCTCGCGGGACTTCGTCCGCCTGGAGATCCCGCCCGGGGCCCGCGACCTGTCCGAGGGCAACCCCGACCCGGCGCTGCTGCCCGCCCTCGGCCGCGCTCTCGCCGCCGCGGCCCGCGCCGAGGCCGACTCACCCGTGCTCTACGGCCGCGCCGCCCAGGAGGACCGGCTGCTCGCCCTCGCCGCCGCCTCCTTCGCCGCCGACGGCATCCCCGCCGACCACCTCGCGGTGACCTCCGGTTCCCTCGACGCCATCGAGCGCATCCTGCAGACCTGGCTCCGCCCCGGCGACACCGTCGCCGTCGAGGACCCGGGCTGGGGCGCGCTGCTCGACCTGCTCCCGGCGCTGGGCCTGAAGACCCACCCGGTCCGGGTGGACGACGACGGCCCGCTGACCGCCGACCTCGCGGAGGCGCTGGACGCCGGGGCCCGCGCGGTCGTCGTCACCAGCCGGGCGCAGAACCCGACCGGGGCCTCGCTCGGCAGCCGACGGGCGCGGGAGCTGCGGGAGTTGACGGAACGTCGCCCCGATGTCGGCGTGATCGAGGACGACCACGGCCACGGCATCGTGGACCTGCCCTTCGAGCGCGTGGGCGCGGCTACGTCCGCACGGTGGGCGGTGCTGCGGTCGGTGGCGAAGTCGCTCGGCCCCGACCTGCGCACGGCCGTGTTCGCAGGTGACGCCGAGACGGTCGAGCGGGTCCGCGGGCGGCTGCGGCTCGGGCCCGGCTGGGTCAGCCTGCTGCTCCAGCGCACGGCGGCGGAGCTGTGGGCCGGGCACGACCCCGCGCCTGTCGCCGCGGCCTACCGCGCCCGGCGCGACGAGCTGCTGGCCGAGCTCGCGGCGCGGGGCGTGCGGGCGCACGGGCGCAGCGGGCTCAACGTCTGGGTGCCGGTGCGGGACGAGACCGCCGCGGTCGCGGGCCTGCTGCGGCGCGGCTGGGGCGTCGCGGCGGGGGCGCGCTTCCGGGTGGACGCGCCGCCCGGCATCCGGATCACCGTCGCCTCGCTCCGCCAGGGCGATGCGGCCGCGCTCGCCGAGGACGTCGCCGCGCTCACCGGGTGGGGCGGCGGCGGACGCGGGGACGTCCTCGGGCGCGGCTGACGCCGCGTCAGACCGGCGGGAGCAGGCCGCGGCCGTGGGCCTGCTTCAGCCAGTTCGGGTACTCGGCCGTCATCAGGTCGTAGAGCTGCTCGTCGCTGAGGTTGGCCGGGTCCTGGACGGCGAAGAAGTCCGCGTTGTCCAGGAAGCGGCCGGGCAGGTCGTCCAGCTCCTCCAGGAAGCGGAAGGTTCCGTCGCCCCAGTTCGCGGCTGCGGCCCGGAAGCGCCGCCCGAACCGCCCGCCCTTGCCGGCGTCGGCGGCGGGCTGCTGGGCCTGCGGCGCGTCCACGGAGCGGGAGGACTTGCCGATCCCCATGAACTGCCAGAACAGCGGCTCGTAGCTGGAGGAGAGCACCTGCTGGCGGGTGGGCTGCTCGCTGGTGGTGTGACCGTCCGTCACGAACATGACGTAGACCGGCTGCTGGTCGGCGAAGGGCTGGTGGCGGGGGCCGTCGGAGCCGAAGTAGTGACGGCGGATCAGCTGCATGGCAGCGGCGTAGTTCGTGCCCGGCTCAAGGCGGTTGCGCTGCAGCATGGACTGCGTCCAGCCCTGGTACGAGCCCGCGCCGACGGAGCCTGCCTCGTGGCCGCCGGTGCCGAAGAGGAAGACGTCGACCTCGCCGTTGTCGTCGAAGCGCAGGCCGAGCGCGAGGACGCGCTCGACGAGGGCCTGGACCTTGCCGGAGCGGTAGAGGGTGTGCATGGACCCGCTGATGTCGAGGCAGAGGGCGACGCGGGCGGTGTGCTCGGAGAGGCCGTGCTTCTCGAGGCTGATCGCGGCCTTCTTGGTGAGGTCGAGGAGAGCGTGGTCGCCGCGGTCGGCGAGGGACTTCTCCATGTTGATCAGCTTCTGCTTCTTCAGGCTGATCGGGCCTCCGGCCCCGGGAACCCCCGCCCCGGCGGGCGCCTGCCCGGGATAGCCGGCCGGTGCCCCGTACCCGCCCCCGCCCGGCGCCTGCGGCGCGGGCGGTTGGGCGTACGGCCCGGCGGCCGGTGCCTGCGGGGGCGCGGGCGGTTGGCTGTAGGCCGCTGCCGGCTGCGCCGGGGCGCCGGGTGTGCTGGTGGCGGGTTGGCCGTATCCGGGCTGGGGTTGCGGCTGACCCGCCGCGCCGTACCCGCCCGCGCCCGGCGCCTGCGGCGCGGGGGGCTGGGCGTACGGCCCGGAGGCCGGCGCCTGCGGCGCGAGCGGTTGGGCGTAGCCCGCCGCGGGCTGGGCCGGGGCGGGGTGTGCGGGGGGCCCGTACCCGGCGGCGCCGGGCGCCTGCGGTCCGGTGTGGCTCTGCGCCGGGGTGTCGGTGGGGCTCTCGTCCACGCTGATGCCGAAGTCCGTGGCGAGGCCGGCGAGGCCGGTGGCGTAGCCCTGGCCGACGGCGCGGAACTTCCAGGCGTCAGCGCGGCGGTAGAACTCGCCGAAGAGGAAGGCGGTTTCGGAGGTCGCGTCGGTGATGGAGAAGACGGCCAGCTCGGCGCCGTCCGGCCCGGTCACCCGCAGCTGCAGGCCGGGCACCTGGCCGAACGTGCCGCCGTCCGCCGAGGCGCCGATCACGACGCGGTCGATCTGCGGCTCCACGCGCGGGAGTTCGACCGTCACCGCGTTGCCGTCCTGGCGGACCGCGCCGGCCGACGCCGCGTGCACGGGCTGGTTGTAGAAGACGAAGTCGTCGTCGCTGCGCACCCGCCCGGACGCGGTCAGCAGCAGTGCGGAGACGTCCACGGCCGGTACCCCCGGGCCGGACTGCCAGCTCACCTCCGCTCGGAGCGTGGTCGCAGGGACGGGGACGTTGGCGCCCTTGGCAATCGCGGTCATGGGGACATCCTGCCGCGCGGCACCGCCCGCGCCCAGGCACAACCCAGGAAACACCCCAGGCATTGAGTCCCGACCGATCGTTCGGTAGATTGATCGGCATGACGTTCGACGCGCTCATCGCCCGCGGCCAGCGGATCGAACCCCGGGACGACATGCCCGAGGGCTACCGGAAGACGCTGGTCCGGCAGATCGCGCAGCACGCGCACTCGGAGATCATCGGCATGCAGCCGGAGGGGGAGTGGATCACCCGGGCGCCGAGCCTGCGCCGGAAGGCGATCCTCTTCGCCAAGGTGCAGGACGAGGCCGGGCACGGGCTGTACCTCTACTCCGCCGCCGAGACCCTCGGCGTGGACCGCGCCGAGCTCACCGAACTGCTGCTGCAGGGGCGGCAGAAGTACTCCTCGATCTTCAACTACCCGACGCTGTCCTTCGCCGATGTCGGCGTCATCGGCTGGTTCGTGGACGGCGCGGCGATCTGCAACCAGGTGCCCCTCTGCCGCAGCTCCTACGGGCCCTACGCCCGCGCCATGGTGCGGATCTGCAAGGAGGAGTCGTTCCACCAGCGCCAGGGCTACGAGCTGCTGCTGCGCATGATGTCCGGCACCGAGGCCCAGCGCGCCGACGTGCAGGACGCGGTGGACCGCTGGTGGTGGCCCTCGCTGATGATGTTCGGCCCGCCGGACGACGACTCGCCCAACACCGCGCAGTCCATGGCGTGGGGCATCAAGCGGCACAGCAACGACGAACTGCGGCAGCGCTTCGTGGACATGACGGTCCCCCAGGCGGAGAAGCTGGGCGTCACGCTTCCGGACCCGGAGCTGCGCTGGAACGAGGAGCGCGGCCACCACGACTTCGGGCGGCCCGACTTCGACGAGCTCAAGCGGGTCATCAGCGGCGACGGCCCGTGCAACGAGCAGCGGATGGCCCGGCGCCGGCAGGCGCACGAGGACGGCGCCTGGGTCCGCGCGGCTGCCGCCGCGCACGCGGCCAAGCACCGCGCCCAGCAAGGCCGTTCGCAGCAGCACCGTTGGCAGCAGGACGGTTCGCAGGAGGAGCAGGGATGAACGACTGGTCGCTGTTCGAGGTCTTCGTGCGTGGCAAGCGCGGGCTCAACCACGTGCACGTGGGCTCGCTGCACGCCGCCGACGAGCAGATGGCGCTGACCAGCGCCCGCGACCTCTACACCCGCCGCAACGAGGGCGTCAGCATCTGGGTGGTCCGCTCCGACCTGATCACCGCCTCCTCGCCCGACGAGAAGGACGCCTTCTTCAAGCCCAGCGGGGACAAGGTCTACCGGCACCCGACCTTCTACGCCATCCCCGACGACGTCCCGCACATCTAGGAGCGACCGCGTGATCGACCAGGACGACGACCACGTCTACCTCTCCCTGGTGGAGGGCGACGGCGACGGCCGCTGGGCCTTCGGCACCGGCTTCGAGGACCCGCTGATGGGGGTCGACCCCACCGTCCCCGAGGGGGTGGACACCAGCGAACTCGCGGCTCTTTGCGTCGAGTTGGGCGACGACGCGCTGGTCGCCGCGCAGCGACTGGCCGAGTGGACGACGCGCGCGCCCGAGTTGGAGGAGGAGGTCGCCCTGGCCAACATCGGCCTCGACCTGCTCGGCCAGGCCCGGCTGCTCTACTCCCGCGCCGGCCAGGTCGACGGCACCGGCCGGGACGAGGACGCCTTCGCCTACGCGCGCGGCCCCGAGGAGTTCCGCAACCTGCTGCTGGTGGAGCAGCCCCGGGGCGACTTCGCCCACTGCGTCACCGGCCTGCTGCTGCACTCCACCTGGCGGCTCGCGCTGATGCAGCGGCTGCGCACGCATCCGGACCCGGTGCTCGCGGCCGTCGCGGCGAAGGCCGTCCCCGAGCTGAGCTACCACCGTGACCATGCCGCCCAGTGGGTCCTCCGCCTCGGCGACGGCACCGAGGAGTCGCGGCGGCGGATGCTGGCCGCGCTCGGGAAGCTCTGGCCCTACCTCGGCGAACTGCACGCCGCCGCGCCCGAGCTGCGTGAGGAGGTCGAGGACGTGCTGCGCCAGGTGCTCCGCGCGGCGACCCTTCCGGAGCCGCAGGCCACGCCGGTCACGACGTCCGGACGCCGGGGTGAGCACGGGGAGCACCTTGCGCCGCTGCTGGAGGAGCTCCAGTCGGTGGCCCGGACGCATCCGGGGGCGACATGGTGACGGTGCGTCAGTCCGCCGCGAGCGTCGCCGCCGCGGTCCGCGACCCGGAGCTGCCGGTGCTGACCCTGGCCGAGCTCGGCGTGCTGCGGGACGTCCGTGAGGACGCGGACGGAGGCGTCACCGTGGCGCTGACGCCGACCTACAGCGGTTGCCCGGCGATCGCCGAGATGCGCGCCGACCTCGACGCGGCGCTGCGGGACGCGGGCTACGAGCAGGTCCGGGTGGTCACCGTGCTGAGCCCGCCGTGGACCACGGACTGGATCTCCGAGACCGGCAGGGCCAAGCTCCTGGCGGCCGGCATCGCGCCCCCGGGCCCGGCTCCCCGGCGCGACGGTCCCGTGCCGCTCACCCTGCTGCCGACGCGGACCGCTGTCGTCCCGTGCCCCCACTGCGGCTCTCCCGACACCGAGGAGACCAGCCGCCACTCCGCCACCCCGTGCCGGGCGCTGCGCCGCTGCCGCGTCTGCCGGGAACCCTTCGAGCAGGTCAAGGAGCTGTGACGGTGCCCGAGTTCCTCCCGCTGCGGGTCGCCGCCGTCGAGCCGCTGTGCGCGGACGCCGTCGCGGTGACCTTCGACGCGCCCGCCGAGGAGTACCGCTTCCGGGCCGGCCAGTCGCTGACGATTCGTCGACTTGTCGATGGCCGCGAGGAGCGCCGGTCCTACTCGATCTGCGCGCCGGAGGGCGGCCCGCTGCGGATCGGCGTGCGCGAGGTGCCCGGCGGCCTGTTCTCGTCCTGGCTGGTCCGGGACGTGCGGCCGGGAGACGTCGTGGAAGCGCTGCCCCCGCTGGGCCTGTTCACCCCCGACCTGAGCCGTCCCGCCCACCACGCCCTGGTGGCCGCCGGATCGGGGATCACACCGCTGCTGTCCATCGCGGCGACCGCGCTCGCGGACGGGGAGTCCCGGGTGACCCTGTTCTACGGCAACCGGCGCTCGGACACCGTGATGTTCGCGGACGAGCTGGCCGACCTGAAGGACCGGTACCCGGCGCGCTTCCAGCTGGTGCACGTGCTCTCCCGCGAGCCCCGTGAGGCGGAGCTGCTGACCGGCCGCATCGACGGCGCGCACTTCGCGGCCCTGCTCGACGCCCTGGTGGACGTGGCGGACGTCGATCACTGGTGGCTCTGCGGCCCGCTGGGCATGGTCGAGGACGCCCGGAAGGTCCTGGCCGAGGCGGGCGTCCCGGGGGACCGGGTGCACCGTGAGCTCTTCTTCGCGGAAGAGGGGGACGCGCCCGAGCCGCTGCGCCACGAGGAGCCCGAACCGACCGGCCCGAGCGTGGAGTTGACGGTCCGCCTGGACGGCCGCGAGTCGTCGCTCGCGGTACCGGCGGACGCCCTCCTGCTGGACGCTGCGCAGGCGGCCCGGCCCGACCTGCCCTTCGCCTGCAAGGGCGGTGTCTGCGGCACCTGCCGCGCGAAGGTGGTCGAGGGCACGGTCCACATGCGCCGGAACTTCGCGCTCGAGCGCGAGGAGGTCGACGCCGGCTACGTCCTCACCTGCCAGGCTCGCGCCACGAGTGACTGCGTGACGCTGAGCTTCGACGAGTAACCATCAGGGGCGCGGGGACCGCGCGACCAGCCCCCTCGCGGAGGTTCGACCCGTTGATCGGGGAAGGACCTCCCTCAGCGGTGGGGCTGGTCGCGCGGTCCCCGCGCCCCTGATGGTGCAGGCGGGCGTCAGCCCGATTTGCGGCGGAAGTTCCGGGCGCCGCCCGACCTGCCGTGGGTGCCGTGGATCTTGGACGGATCGCCCGGGTGGTGACCCTGGCCGCCCTCCACCTGGGGGCCGCGCTTCCGGGCCAGCGCCTCGCGGAACTTGCGCTTGACGTCGTCCTCGGGGCTCTCGTGCTGTTCCTGCGTGACGTCTTCGGACATGACTGCTGACCTCCGGATAGGGCCGCCGTTCGGCGGCTCCCAGTGTGTCATGTCAGAGCCGCGTCCAGACGGTCCGTCAGGCGATTGAGCAGCTCATGGAGTTGACGCAGCTCCGCAGTCTCCAGGCCGGACCGCCGGGCGAGTTCGCGGGGCACCCGCTGGGCCGGGCCGCGCAGCGCCTCGCCGGACGCCGTGAGGGAGACCACGACCACGCGCTCGTCCTCCGTCGAGCGCTCGCGCCGCACCAGCCCTGCCGCCTCCAGCCGCTTCAGCAGCGGGGAGAGCGTGCCCGAGTCGAGGCGCAGCAGTTCGCCGATGCGCTTGACCGGCAGGTCGCCGTGCTGCCACAGCGCCATCATCGTCAGGTACTGAGGGTAGGTGAGCTGCAGGTCCTGGAGCAGGTCCCGATAGAGCGCGCCGAAGGCGCGGGACGCGCTGTTGAGCGCGAAGCACACCTGGTGCTCCAGGCGCAGCAGGTCCGCCGACCGCGCCTCGGTCTCCGATTCCGGTTCCGGTCCCGGGTTGATCGTCATGCCTCCTAGTGTAGTATTCAGTTGTGCGCAATTGAATGATGCGCAATCGACCGAAGGAGTCTTCTGCCATGGACGCGCTCTACACCGCAGTCGCCACCGCCAACGGCCGGGAGGGCCGGGCCGTCAGCTCGGACGGGCAGCTGGACCTGGCCCTGGCCATGCCCCCGGCGCTGGGCGGCAACGGGCAGGGCACCAACCCCGAGCAGCTCTTCGCCGCCGGGTACTCCGCCTGCTTCGCCAGCGCGCTCGGCCTGGTGGGCCGTCAGGCCAAGGTGGACACCAGCGAGGCCTCGGTGACGGCCGAGGTGAGCATCGGCAGCAACGGGCAGGGCGGGTTCGGCCTCGCCGTCGTGCTCCGGGTCGAGCTGCCGGAGTCGCTCCAGGGGGAGCAGGGCGAGCTGCTGGTGAAGAAGGCGCACGAGGTCTGCCCGTACTCCAACGCCACCCGCGGCAACATCCCGGTCGAGCTGATCATCGAGTAGGGCGCATGTAGGGTGGGGCCCGCAGCAGCAGCGGGCCCCTACTCCCCGGGACGGGCCCACCGGTCGCAAAGGGAACGGCCCTGATGGATCTCGCGTACCTCCCCAGCCCCTCGCAGGGCGTCTGGCACCTCGGTCCGGTGCCGATCCGCGCGTACGCGCTGTGCATCCTGGCCGGCATCGCCGCCGCGATCTGGCTGACCCGCAAGCGCTGGGTCAAGCTGGGCGGCAACGCCGACGACATCTTCGACATCGCGCTCTGGGCGGTGCCCTTCGGCATCCTGGGCGGTCGCCTCTACCACGTGATCACCGACCCCGAGCTGTACTTCACCAAGGGCCAGCACCCCATCCGCGCGCTCTACATCTGGGACGGCGGTCTCGGCATCTGGGGCGCCGTCGCCCTCGGTGCGGTCGGTGCCTGGATCGGTTGCAGGCAGAAGGGCATCAAGCTCTCCGCCTTCGCCGACGCCATGGCCCCCGGGCTGGTGCTGGCCCAGGCCATCGGCCGGTGGGGCAACTACTTCAACCAGGAGCTCTACGGCGACCGGACCTCGCTGCCCTGGGGCCTGGAGATCAACAAGGACGGCGTGCACGGCGTCTTCCAGCCGACCTTCCTCTACGAGTCGCTGTGGGACCTCGGCGTGATGGCCGTGCTGCTGCTCGTGGACCGGCGCTGGCAGTTCCACTCCGGCCGCCTCTTCGCCCTCTACGTCGCCCTCTACACGGCGGGCCGCGGCTGGATCGAGTCGCTGCGCACGGACCACGCCAACGAGTTCTTCGGGGTCCGGCTCAACGACTGGACCTCGCTGATCCTCTTCCTGGCAGCGGTGGCGTACCTGATCGCCACGCGCAACCGGCCGGAACCCGAGAACCGCACCGGGAAGTCGGTGCCGCCGACGCCGGAGCCCGCCGACAGCAGCGAGGGTTCGTCCAAGCAGCACGCCTGAGCGACGGGCCCTCAGGCGGCGGCCGTCACGGCAGCTGACCCCGGCTCAGGTGCTCGACGTGGTAGACCGCCTGGTCCAGCAGGGCGCGGACGTGCGCGTCGTAGAGCGCGTAGACGACGCTGCGGCCGTGCCGCTCGCTGCTGACCAGGCCCTGCTCGCGCAGCACCCGCAGCTGGTGCGAGCACGCCGACTGCTCCATGCCGACCTCGGCCGCCAGTTCGGTGGCCGCGCAGGGCCCCTCGCGCAGCCGGGCGAGGATCATCAGCCGCGACGGCGTGGCCAGCGCCTGCAGCGCTCCGGCGACCCGGGCCGCGGCCGACGCGTCCAGGCGCCCGGCAGGGGGCACCGCGACCTCGGCCTCGACCGCCGCCTGCTCCATGCGCGCCGTCCTCCGCTGCTGTTCACCCCTACACGCATCGTCATCGTACCGAGCAGAAACGATCTGCCCGCTAGCATCGAAGGCGGCGGGAGTTGTGGGAAGTCCTGGCGGCACGTCAGGTGTTGGTAAGTGTCAGCTGGCGGTGTCGACCGGAAAGGGGACGGCTGCGCATGGCCGTGCTGTCCGTGGTGTTCGCGGTACTCGCGGCGGTGAGCAATGCGCTCGGCACCGTGCTGCAGCGGCGTGCCGCGCTGACCGTCCCGCAGTCCCAGGGCTTCCGGATCGGCCTGATGTGGGATCTGCTGCGCACCCCGATCTGGCTGTTCGGCATCCTCGGCGTCGTCTTCGCCGCGCTCTTCCAGGGCGTCGCCCTGGCCACCGGCCCGTTGGCGGTCGTCCAACCGATCTTCGTCCTCGAGCTGCCGTTCGCCCTGCTGATCGCGGGTGTCGTCTTCAAGCGGCAGATGTCGCGGGCGGGTTGGGTCTCGGTGGGGCTGATCGTCACCGGCCTCGGTCTCGCTCTGGGGAGCGCGGCGCCCAGCGGCGGCAATCCGCAGGCCCCCGCCGCCCTCTGGTTCCTGGCCCTGGCCTGCTGCGGCGGCGCCATGGCCGTCCTCTGCGCGGCGGCGCTGCGGCGGCCGGTCGGCCCGGCCCGGGCCGCCTGCCTCGGCTTCGCGGCGGCCATCGGCTACGCACTGACCGCGGCGCTGATGAAGTCGGCCACCGACACCCTCGACCACGACGGCGTCGCCGCGTTCTTCGAGGCCTGGCAGACCTACGCCTTCGCGGCGGTCGGCGTCGGCGCGCTGTTCCTGCTGGAGAACGCCATGCAGGCCGGCCCGCTGGTGGCCTCGCAACCCGCGCTCACCCTCGGCGACGCCCTGATCAGCCTCTCCCTCGGCGTCACCCTCTACGACGAGCACGTCCGCACCGGCTGGTGGCTGCTGCCCGCGATCATCGGCGTGGGACTGGTGCTGACCGGCGTGGTCGGCCTCTCGCGGCTGGACATCCTGCCGCAGGAGACCGCGGATTCCGCCCCGCGCCGGACGGCTGCGGCCCCGCGCGGCGCGCGGCTCAGCGAGAACCCGTGACCGCCTGCGCGTAGAGCACGGCCGCGTCCGTGCCGAAGCGCACGCTGTAGGAGACGTCCGGCGTCGCGCCGCCCTGCTCGAAGCCGCCGATCACCCCGACGACGCGGTCGCCCAGCAGCCACGGACTGCCGCTGGTCCCGTCGGTGTAGCCGGTGCAGGCGATGCGCAGCTGGGTGGCGGAGTAGTGGTCCACCAGGTTGCGGCAGGTGATCGGGTCGTCGTCGCCGTCCGGGTAGCCGGTGAGGCTGACCGGCTCCGCCGCGGCGGCCGCGGCGGGATCGGTCTCGGCGTCGAACTCCTCGGCGCCGACGACCTGTTGAACGCTCCGCCCCTGACTGTCCGGACCGAGGACGGCGAACGCGACGTCGTGGTCCTCGTCCTCGTCCTGGCTCCAGGCGTCGTCGACGACGACGGCGGTGACCGGCCAACTGCCGTAGGGCGCGGTGCCCGCGCGGTAGCCGGGCGCGAAGGAGACGCCGCTCGCGCCCCCGCTGAGGCAGTGCGCGGCGGTGATGACGAGGTTCCCGGCGGGGCTGTCGACGACGCTCGCCGTGCAGAAGTGGTCGCCGCCGGAGAACAGCGCGCCGATCCGCGCGGCGGCGGCACCGGCCGGGGCGAGACGGCCGATGCCCAAACCATCGGCCGAGGCCTGGTCGCTGACGGTGGTGCAGAAACCCGCGGTGAGCAGCACCAGCCAGGCCGCGGCGGCCCTGGGGAAGCGGAGCGGCGTCATGCGGATCAGGTTGGCGGAGGCGCATGACGCCGGTATGGGGACGAGGTAAGGGTCCGCTGAGAATCAGCGGCCGGCGCTTCGGCGCTGGGCGCCGAAGAGGCGCTCGATCTCGCGCCGGTCCCGCTTGGTGGGGCGACCCGCTCCCCGGTCCCGGACGGCGACGGGCGCGATGTCGGTGCGCGCGGGCGGCGGCGGGCTGTGGTCCACGTAGCACTCGGCGGCGACGGGCGCGCCGACGCGCTTCACGATCACCTTCGACACGACGACGATCCGCTCGCGGCCTTCGCCGCGCAGCCGCACCTGGTCCCCGACCTTCACCGCCTGGGCGGGCTTGGCCCGCTCGTCGTTGATCCGCACGTGCCCTGCGCGGGCGGCGGCGTTCGCCTGCGAGCGGGTCTTGGTCAGCCGCACCGCCCAGAGCCACGCGTCGACCCGGGCACTGCTGAGGGAATCGGGGGCGTCGGACATGCTCCGAGCTTACGGCCCGAGGGCCGGTGTCGAGAGAGCCCCGGTGGCGGTGGGGTGGGGCAGCGCACGTGCCGGCGCGCTGCGCTCGCTGCGCCCGGCAGCGAGGCCGCCCGACGCCCGATGTCGGTCGCCCGGGCTTCGGCCGGGGTGGCGTGTGGCTTTCGACGGGTGGGCATGGGGGCGGGGCGGTGCTGTGCGGTGCCTGCGGCCTGTTGGCGGGGGTGCGGTCGCTCAGCCTTCGGCCGGGGGGAGCGGGGGGATGCGGAGGGCGGGGGTCGGTGGCGGACGGGTGCCGCGATTGGTCGCGGGCCGGCTTGTGCTGTGACAGCCGTGGCCTGGCGGTGAGTTCGTCAGCCCGCGGACCACCCCGCTCGGCCTCCCGCCGAGGCGGGCGGCTGCGGCGGGCAGGAGGGTGCGTGGTGCGGCGCGCAGGTGGGCCAGGCCGGTGGTTGGTCGGGCCTTGGTCGGGGTGGTGGGGGGCTTGTGGGGAGGAGGGGTGGCTGTGGGGCGGTGCGTGGGGTGTCGGTGGTGGGCTGGGGTGGGCTCGTTGAACTGGCGTTGGGGGTGGGGGCGGCCGGTGAGGGGTTCACCTTCGTGAAACACGGTTCGTCTACAGTGAGTCGCACGCCCAGGCCGGTGTTGTCCGAGGTGAGTGTCCGTCAGACGACTCTCCGAGGAGGAGTGAGGCCTGTGTCGCGTCCGTCGCCACCGCTGTGGCTTGCGCATGCGTTCCGCTGGCAGCGGGGGCCCGTGCCGTGGGGGGCCGTCGGGCGAGGGGCGGTCGGGGTGGTGCCGATGGTGGGGGCGCTGGCCTTCGGGGCCGTCTCCGCGGCGATCCCGCTCGCGCTCGGCGCGATGTTCGCAGGCGTCAACGACCGTCCCGGCAGCAGGCGTTCGGCGCTTGCCCGGATCGGCGTCCCGGCACTCGGCGGGGCGGTCGGGCTCGGCGCCGGGCAGGCCGCGCAGGTCTCCGGGCTTCCCGTCAGCGCCGCCGTGCTCGGCCTCGGGCTGGTGGGGCTGGTCGCCGGAGGCGTGAGCGCGGTCGGGCCGGTCGCGTCCGCCGTCGGCACGCAGTTGCTCATCACCGCCGCCCTGGGCTGGGGCATCGCCACCCCGCTGCCCGCGTGGGCCCAGTCCCTCTGCTTCCTGGGCGGCGCGGCCTGGCTGCTGGCGCTGCGTGTCGCACTGCCCGCGCCCGGGCGGGGCGGACCGTACCTGCTCGATGGCGAGCGTGGCGCCGTCGCCGACGCGTACCAGGCCGTCGCCGCGCTGCTCGAAGCCGACGGGCCGTCAGAACACTCCCGCCGCCGGGCCGCCCTGTCGGCTGCGCTCGACCGGGCGCAGGACGCGCTCACCGGTCCCCGGCTCCGCCGCGGCGCGCTGGGCGCGGCCGAGCGGCGGCTGCGGGCGCAGTTCGCCGCGGTGCACCCGCTCGCCGAGGCGGCCACCGCCCTCGCCTGGGAGGGCGAGCGCCTGCCGACTCGCGTGGCGCGGGGTCCGCGCCGCCTGGCGGAGGCGGTACGCGACGGCGGCGCCTGCGGTCCGCTGCCCGCCCCCGGGCGGGCGACGGCGGCTCAACGCGCCTTCGACGACGCGCTGTTGGCCGCGGCGCAGACCTTCGGCACCCCGACCGCCGCCGTTCCCGCGCCGGTCGCCCGCCGCTGGGCACGCGGCATGCGGGCGGCGCTCGGCCCCGCCGGGCGGGAGTACGGGCTGCGCGTCGCCCTCGCCACCGCGGCCAGCACGGCGGCGGCGCAGGCCCTGCACCCTGCGCACTGGTACTGGCTCCCGGTGACCGCGGCCTTCCTGGTCAAGCCCGACCTCGGTCCGCTGGTCTCCCGGACGCTTAACCGGGTGCTCGGCACGGTCGTCGGTGCGGGGGTCTTCGGTGTGCTCGCCCCGGAGCTGCCCGGGACGCTGTGGCTGCCGGTCGCGGTGGTGGCGGTGACGGGCGCGCTGATCCCGCTGTCGCTGCGTCACTTCGCCCTGCAGACGGGGGTGATCACGGTTCTGGTGCTGACCCTGGTCGGCCGGGAGGGCGGGGCCGGACTGGTCGGCTCGCGGATCGAGGACACGCTGCTGGCCTGCGCCCTGGTGCTGCTGGTGGGGCACGTGCCCATTCCGGGGCACCACGGCGTCGGCGTCGCGCTGCGCCGGGCGCGGGCCGAGCGGGCGGCGGGGGAGTATCTGCGGCACGTCCTCGCGGGCGCGGGCGCCGATCCCGTCGCGCGGGGTCGCCTGCGGCGGGCGGCGTACCGGGAGCTGGGCGCGGCGCGGGCGGGGGTGGAACTGGCGGCGGCGGAGCTTCCCTCGCACGCACGTCCCGCCCTGGCGGCGGCCCCGGTACTGCAAGCGCTGGAGCGCCTGGTCGACACCGCCACGGCGGCTGCGGTCGAACTCGACCATGGGGAGGGTGAGTTGCCGCCACGCCACCGGAGGGAGCTGGAGCGGCTGCTCGGCAGGCTGCCGTCGACAGGCTGAAAGTCCATGCCGGGAGAGGCAGTTGGCGGTGCTCTGTGCTGCCCTGTGGATGCGAGCCGTCGAGCCGACCGTGCTCGGGGCGGGAGCGGCATGGGCCAGGCCCCGGCGGGCGGAACCTCAGCGCCAGGCCAGGTGACCGGGGGCAGCGGTGGTCTGCGGCAGGAAGCCGCCGGTGGCGGACTCTGCGCGGGGGCCCTGACAGGGCGTCTGGGCTTGCGGGTCTGCCCTGGGTGAGTCGAAGGGCGCCCGGCGCTCCGCGGCTGAGCGCGCGTTCCCCCGGCCCCGCGCGTGGGGGTGGCCGGGGCAGCCGGGATGTCTTCGGGGCGGGAGGCCGACGACGGGGCAGCGGGCGGGACCCTGACCGCCCGTCAGGGCTTGCGGGCGGCGAAGACGTAGCCGTCGGGGGTGGTGGCGCTGACGGGGCCGCCGGGGGCGGGGCGCCAGGCGCCGGGATGGACGACGCCGGGCGCGGCGATGTCGAGGCCCGCCGCGAAGGCGCTGACCTCCTCCAGGGAGCGGGGGTGGATGCCCACGCCGCCGGAGCGGTACGCCGAGCCGGCGCGGCCGACCTGGTCCGGGCTGGCGTCGGCGGTGGCGTGGGCGAGGACCAGCCAGCTGCCCGGAGCGAGCCGGTCCACCAGCGTGGCGACGATGCCGTGCGGGTCGTCCTCGTCCGCGAGGAAGTGCACGACCGCGCTGAGCACCAGTGCCACCGGGCGGTCCAGGTCCAGGGCCGCGTCCGGTCCGGCGAGGCAGGGGTGGGCGAGGATGGCCTTCGGGTCGCGCAGGTCGGCGGCGACGAAGTCGATCCGGCCCTCGGGGGTGCTGTTGAGCAGGGCCCGGGTGTGGGCCAGCACGATCGGGTCGTTGTCGACGTAGACGACGCGCGCCTCGGGCCGGACGGCCTGCACGGTCTCGTGCAGGTTGGGGCTGGTCGGGATGCCGGAGCCGATGTCGAGGTACTGGTCGATGCCCTCGTGGGCGAGGAACGAGCCGGCCCGGCCCAGGAAGGCCCGGCCCGCGCGGACGACGTCCCGCAGGCCCGGGAACGCGGCCAGCGCCTGACCGGCGATCTCGCGGTCCGGTGCGAAGTTGGTCTTCCCGCCGAGCAGGTAGTCGTACATCCGGGCCGACTGGGGCCGGTCGGTGTGGAGTTCGACCCGGTCGACGGGTTCGAGCTCCAGAGCCGTGCTCATCCAGGCGCCGAAGCCCCAGTCGTCCGCGGCCATGGCCCGCGCTCCCCTCCCCGGTGTCGCCGGGCCTGTCGCTCAGTCAACGGGGATCACTGTAGCGGCAGTTGGGTCCAGAAGATCAAGGGCGAGGTCCCCCGAGGCGGCGATCCGGTCCAGCACCTCGTCCGGGCCGAAGGCGAGTTGGGCGGGGTCGGTGCAGGCGGCCACCTCGTCCCAGGTGACCGGGGTGGAGACGCCCGGCGCGGGGCTGGTGGCGCGCAGGGTGTAGGGCGTCGAGGTGGTCTTGGCGGTGTTGTTCTGCGACCAGTCGACGAACACCTTGCCGGGTCGCAGGGCCTTGGTCATCCGGGCCACCACCTGCTTCGGGTGGGCGATGGCGAGCCGCTCCGCCATCCGCCGGGCGTAGTCGAGGACGGCCTCGGCGGGGGAGGGCAGCAGCGGGGCGTACAGGTGCAGGCCCTTGCTGCCCGAGGTGACCGGGACGCAGTCCAGCCCGTCCGCCGCCAGCGCCTCGCGGATCAGCAGGGCGACCCGGCAGCAGTCGGTCAGGTCCGCGCCCTCGCCGGGGTCGAGGTCGACGACGAGCCGGTCGTGCAGCTCCGCGCCGTCGGTGCCGTTCCACTGCGGCACGTGGATCTCCAGGCAGTACAGGTTGGCCAGGGCCATCAGCGAGGGGCGGTCGTCCACGGAGACGTGGGCCTTGGTCCCCTCGGACTTGCTCGGCACGTCCACCCGCCGCACCCAGGGCGGGGTGCCGCCGGGCGGGTTCTTGGCGTAGAAGCGCTCGCCGGCCACGCCCTCGGGGAAGCGGACGAAGGAGGCGGCCCGGTTCCGGGTGTGCGGCAGCAGGGCGTCGGCGACGCGGGCGTAGTAGTCCAGCGCCTCGCCCTTGGTGAACTCCGGCCACAGCGGCTTGTCCAGATGGGAGAGGGTGAGCCTGCGTCCGTCTACCTCTACGGTGATGCGTTCCGGCATGTCGGCCATTATGAATTGACTTGTCCCGTTTGCTGGGGTTTTGTCACGTTGGGCCGAGGAAAGGTGCACGTCATGCCGCAGGTCACCTGGAAGGGCAACATCTCCTTCGGGCTGGTCAGTGTGCCCGTGCAGCTCTACTCGGCCACGGAGTCCCATTCGGGGCCGGTACTGCACCAGGTGCACGAGAAGGACGGCTCACGCGTCCGGCTCAAGCGGTTCTGCGAGGCGGAGGACAAGGAGATCCCCTACGGCGAGATCTCCAAGGGCTGGCAGAACCCCGGCGACGGCAGCACGGTCGTGCTCACGGACGAGGACCTCTCGCACCTCCCGGTGCCCAGCAAGCGGGTCATCGACGTGCTCGGCTTCGTGCCCGCCGAGCAGATGGACCCGCTGCGCTGGTCCACCCCCTACTACGTCGGCCTCGCCGACAAGGCCCCGGCCAAGCCCTACGTGCTGCTTCGGGAGGCGCTGCGCGAGTCCGGCCAGGTGGCGGTGACCAAGGTGACGCTCCGGTCGCGCGAGTCGCTGGCGGTGCTGCGGGTGCAGGGGGACCTGATGGTGCTTCAGACCGTGCTCTGGCCGGACGAGATCCGCGAACCCGGGCGGATCGCGCCCCCGGACGAGCAACTGCGTCCGCAGGAGCTGAAGATGGCCCGCAGTCTGATGGACACGCTCTCGGAGGACTTCGACCCGGACGCCCTGCGGGACGAGTACGCGCAGGCACTTCAGGAGGTGCTGGAGGCCAAGGCCGAGGGTGTCGCCCCGCCCGAGGAGCCGGCCGAGCCGGGCGGCGGCGGGCAGGTCATCGACCTGATGGAGGCGCTGCGCAGCAGCGTCAAGGCGGCGAAGGCGTCGCGCGGCTCGCGGCGGAAGGGCGAGGAGGGGGAGCCGGAGGCCGCGGCGGAGCAGGCGGAGTCTCCGGAAGCCGTGGCACCTGCGGCGAAGAAGGCCCCGGCGAAGCGGGCGGCGGCCAAGAAGCCCGCACCCGCGAAGAAGGCGGCCGCCAAGAAGACCACGGCGGCGAAGAAGTCCGCCTCGCGCCGGGCGTCCTGAGCCTTGCCGGGCTTCGTCGCGCCGATGCTGGCCACGCCCGGCGCCCTGCCGAGGGACGGCTCGCTCTGGGCCGGGGAGGTCAAGTGGGACGGCATGCGGGTCGTCTGCGCGGTGGGCCGGGACGGCGGGGTGCAGCTGTTCGCCCGCAGCGGGGCGGACGCGACGCTGCGTTATCCGGAGGCCGAGGTGCTGGGCGAACTGCTCGGCGGGTCATCGGCCGTGCTGGACGGGGAGGTGGTCGCGCTGGACCCGGCCAACGGGCGGCCGTCGTTCGGCCGGCTGCAGGAACGGATGAGCCTGCGCCGGTCGGCCCAGGTGCGGGCGGCCATGGCGGAGGTGCCGGTGGTACTGATGCTCTTCGACGTGCTGGAGCTGCACGATCGGGACACCATGCCGCTGCCGTACACGGAGCGGCGCGGCCTGCTCGAGGGCCTGGGGCTGGAGGGCGGAGCGGTGCACGTGCCGCCCGCGTGGATCGGCGACCCGGAGGCGGCGGTGGCCTGGACGCGGGAGCACGGCCTGGAGGGCGTCGTGCTCAAGCGCCTGGCCGGCCGGTACCGGGCGGGCGTGCGCTCGTCCGACTGGCTGAAGCTCAAGTTCCGGCCGGCGGTGGACGTCGTGGTCGGCGGCTGGCTGGAGGACGAGACAGGGGAGCCGCGCAGCCTGCTGGTCGGCGTCCCGAGCGGGGAGGGCGGCGGGCTGCTGGAGTACCGGGGGGCGGTCGGCTCCGGCCTCGGCCCCGGTGAACGGCTGGCGCTGGCACCGCAGTTGGCGCGGCTGGCGGCCGACACGTGCCCTTTTGCAGGCGGTCCCGCCGTCCTGGAGCCCCGGATGCGCCGCGCCCACTGGCTCCGGCCGGAACTCCGCGGCGAGGTCGAGTACGCCGACATCACGGCCCTCGGCCGACTGCGCCAGCCGGTCTGGCGGGGCGTCAGAAGCGGCTGACCGCACGGGTGTTCAGCAGACGACGGTGCGGATGAAGCGGGTGATGCCGTCGTGGAGGTTGACGTAGCTGTACCGCTGGGCGGAGCCGTAGATGGCGTAGCCGCCCGCGTCGACGGTCACCGGGCCCTCGTCGCGTTCGATGAGCAGGCGGCCCTCGACGACGGCGATCATCTCGTGCCAGCCCTCGGGGTCGGGCTCGGCGCGGTAGCGCTCGCCCGGGCCGAGTGACCAGGTCCACAGCTGCGCCTCGGCGCGCGCCGGGACGCTGCCGAGGAGGACGGCCTCACTGCCCGGGTGCTCGCCCCGCCAGACGACGGCATCGATGCGCCGGCTCTGCGCCGCCGGGTCGCTGACCAGTTCCACGAAGGTGGCGTCCAGGGCCTCGGCGAGGCGGTCCAGGCTGGAGAGGCTGACGTTGGTGTCGCCGCCCTCGAGGTTGACGATCATGCGACGGCTGATGCCCGAGGCCTCGGCGAGGGCGACCTGGCTGAGCCCGGCCCTGCGGCGCAGGCGGCGCAGGTTCTCACCGACGAAGGCTAGGACGTCGGAGCGCGGCCGGTCGACGGCAGGGGTATTGCTGTGCAGCATAGTGCGCATATCCTGTGCAGTATGTTGCACAGCCCGTCGCCCCGCCGGAGGCTGCCCCTCCCCGCCCTGAGTCGTCACGACCTCGCCCTCATGGTCATCACCATGTTCTGGGGCACGACCTTCCTCATCGTCCACGTCGCCGTGCAACACAGCGGTCCTCTCTTCTTCGTGGGGCTCCGCTTCGTCACTGCCGGGCTGCTCACCCTACTCGTCTTCCGCGGTGCCCTGGCGGGTCTGACCTGGCGCGAGGCCGTGGCGGGCGTGGCCGTCGGGGTGAGCATCTTCCTCGGGTACGCCCTGCAGACCTTCGGCCTGCAGACGGTCAGCAGCAGCCGGTCCGCCTTCATCACCGCGCTGTACGTCCCGCTGGTGCCGCTGTTCCAATGGCTCGTGCTGCGGCGGTCGCCCAGGCCGACCGGGCTGGTCGGGATCGCCTGCGCCTTCGGCGGCCTGCTGCTGGTCGCCGGGCCCGTGGCGGGCGGCGGCTTCGGGATCGGGGAGCTGGCCACGCTGGGCGCGGCGGTCGCCGCGGCGGCGGAGATCGTGCTGATCGCCCGCTTCGCCGGGCGCATCGACCTGCGGCGGATCACCTTCGTGCAGCTGCTGTCGGCGGGCGTCCTGTCCTTTCTGGCGATGCCGGTGGCGGGCGAGCCGGTGCCGGGCTTCTCCTGGGTCTGGCTCGTCGCGGCGGTCGGCCTCGGCGCGGCCAGCGCGGTCATCCAGCTGACGATGAACTGGGCGCAGAAGTCGGTGCCCCCGATGCGCGCCACCGTCATCTATGCGGGTGAGCCGGTCTGGGGCGGCGTCGTCGGCCGCATCGCGGGCGACCGGCTGCCGGGGCCGGCGCTGCTGGGGGCGGGGCTGATCGTGCTCGGCGTGCTGGTCAGCGAATGGCAGCCGCGACGCCGGGCGGCGGTGCCGACGCCGGCGGCGGGCGAGCCGGTGTCGGTGCCGGTGCCGGTGCCGGTGCCGGTGCCGTCGCCGCAGCCGTCGCCGCGGCCCGTGGTGGCGGAGGAGGAGGCGGTGGCGCCGTCAACGCCCTGAACGGGGACAGGAGTTGACGGACCGGCAGGTGCGGGTGGGGGCGCGCGGGGACGGGCGTACGTGGCCGGATAGTCTGGGGCTCCATGACGACCACGACCGCCCTCTGGTCCTTCGCCCTCGTCGTCGGCCTGCTGACGCTGACCCCGGGCCTCGACACCGCGCTCATCCTCCGCACCGCCGCGCTCGGCCACCGGGCCCGCGCCTGGGGTGTGGTGCTGGGCATCCAGACCGGGACGCTGCTCTGGGGCACGCTCTCCTCCCTGGGCGTCACGGCGATCCTCGCCGCGTCCCAACTCGCCTATGACGCGCTGCGGTTGGCCGGGGCGGCGTACCTGCTGTGGATGGGCGGGCGGATGGTGCTGGCCACGCTGCGGCGCCGGGGCGGCGGCGATGCGGAAGGGGACCGGGCCGACCTGCCCACGGGTTCCGCCGACCGCTTCGGAGCCGGCTGGCGGCAGGGGACGACGACCAACCTGCTCAACCCGAAGGTGGGGGTCTTCTACGTGGCGGTGCTGCCGCAGTTCATCCCGGCACACGCCCCGCATCTCGCCTTCGGGGTGCTGCTCGCGTCCGAGCACGTCGTACTGGGCCTGCTGTGGTCCGCGGTCCTGATCGCCTTCGCCCGCGCGGTGCGCGGCTGGCTCCGCCGCCCCAGCGCCCGCCGCGTCCTGGACCGCATCACCGGAACGGTGATCGTGGCCTTCGGTGTGAGGCTGGCTCTGGGCGACTGAGCGCGACCACGCGCGCCAGCGGCAGACGGTCCGGAGCCCCGACGCGTTTCGGGCGCCCCCACACCGTTGCGGTGGCCCGCCCGCCGCCCCCGGCCTTCGGCCGGACCGGTGTGGCGCCGGGGCGGGGCTGTGTGGTTTTGGGGCGGGAGCGGGATGGCCTTTTGGCGGGCGTGGTGCGGCAGTTGGGCCGAGGCTTGCCGGCCTTCGGTGTGAGGCTGGCCGTGGGCGACTGAGCGTGACCGGGCCGGGGCGAAGGCGGCTCGGAGTGCCGCCGCGCTTCGGCGCCGCCAGGCGGGGCGTGCCCGGCCCGCTGCTCGTCGGCCTTCGGGCGGAGCGGTGTGGCGCCGGGGCGGGGCTGTGTGGTTTTGGGGCGGGAGCGGGATGGCCTTTTGGCGCGCGTGGTGCGGCAGTTGGGTCGGCGGTCGCCGGCCTTCGGCCGGGGCGTTGGGTGCGGCGCAGGTCGCGTCGGGGCCCCTGCGGTGGAGGCGGGCAGCGTGGGGGCGAAGACCTGGGCGGGAAGGCTCTAGCGGGGGGTGGGCGGGCGATCGAGCAGGTCGGCGACCAGGCTGCGGGCGTAGGGGGCGTCCGTGGGTTCGAGGGCCAGGAGCACGCGGAAGAAGAGTGGAGCGAGCAGGTGGTCCATGGCCTCCTGCTGGGTCGGGTGGGGCTCGCCGCGTGCGTCGGCGTGGGCGAGGATCGTGGCGATCTGCAGGGCCCGCGCGTCCAGGCAGGGGTTGGGGGTGCGGTCCGAGGCCGAGCGGCTGATGGAGCCGCGCAGCAGCGCCAGGCCCTCCGGGTGGGTGATCGAAGCGAGGGTCCGTTCCGCCCACTCGGTCAGATCGGCGCGCAGGTCCCCGGTGTCGGGTGCGGGGTCGTGCGGGCGCAGCCGGGTCACCGCGACGGATTGCAGCAGTTGGCTGACGTCGCCCCAACGCCGGTATACCGTAGTCGGGTTGACGCCCGCGCGGGCGGCGACCGCGGGGATGGTCAGCTGGTCCGGGCCCTGCTCCGCGACCAGTTCCGCAACCGCCTGGTGGACCGCCGCCTGCACGCGGGCGCTGCGGCCCCCGGGCCGAGTGCCGCTGCTCGTGCTGCCGGCGTCCCGGCGGGGTTCGGTGGTGCTCACGGGGGAATGCTAACGCAATTGCTTTTGCTTTAACGCAGGCGCACCTGTAGCGTCCACTAAAGCCAACCCATTTGCTTTAGGCATCCTCGGAGGCTGCCGCCATGCCTGCCTTGCCCGCCCTGCCCCGCATCTCCCGCGGACCGGCCTTCTGGCTGGTCGCGACGGTGCTCCTACTGCTGATGTTCGCGGCCTCGGCGCCCTCGCCGCTCTACGTCGTCTACCAGGCGCGCTGGGGCTTCTCCGCGGCCGTGCTGACCACGGTCTTCGCGGTCTACGCCCTGTTCCTGCTGCTCGCCCTGCTGGTGGTCGGCAGCCTCTCCGACCACCTCGGCCGCCGCCCGGTGCTGATCGCCTCCGCACTGCTGGAAGCGGTCGCCATGCTGCTGTTCGTGGGCGCGAGCGGGGTCGGCTGGCTGCTCGTGGCCCGCGCCGTCCAGGGCGTGGCGACCGGAGCGGCCACCGGCGCGCTCGCGGCCGCGCTGATCGACCTCCAGCCGGAGCGCCGTCCCGGGCTCGGCCCCCTGATCAACGGCGCCTTCGCGACCCTCGGCCTGGCCGCGGGCGCGCTCGGCTCCGGTCTGCTCGTCCAGTACGCCCCCGCGCCCCGGACCCTCGTCTACGTGCTGCTGCTGGCCGCGTTCCTGCTCGCCGCCCTCGCGTTGACCGCTCTGCCGGAGACGGCCGTCCGGCGTCCCGGCGCGGCCCGCTCGCTGCTGCCGCGGGCGCGGGTGCCGCGCCAGGCGCGGCGCGCGTTCACGGCGCTGGTACCCGGCATGATCGCAAACTGGGCCGTCGGCGGGCTGTACCTCTCGCTCGTCCCCTCGCTGGTGGCCCGGGTCCTGCACGTGGGCAACCACCTGGTCGGCGGCCTCGCCATCGCCACCCTGTGCGCGGCCGCCACGGTCAGCTCCTACGCCATGCGCGGGCGGGCGGCCCGACCGCAGCTGGTGCTGGGCTCCGCGGCACTGGCCGTGGGCATGCTGGGAACGCTGGCGGCCCTCGAACTCGACAGCCTGGCCCTGCTGTTCGTGACCACCGCCGTCGCCGGCGTCGGCTTCGGCGTGGCGTTCCTGGGCACGCTCAGCACCCTCGGTCCGCTGGCCGCCGCGGGGGAGCGGGCGGAGCTGTTCGCGACCCTCTACGTCGTCAACTACCTGGCCTTCAGCCTGCCCGCGGTCGTCGCCGGCTTCGCCGTCCCGCATGCAGGCCTGCTGCGCACCGCTGTGGTGTACGGCGGCGTGGTGGCCGCGCTCTCGGTGGCCTCGCTGGTGGCGGCCCTGCTGATGGGGCGTCAGCAGCCGGGCGAGGCCCGGCCCTTGGCGTCCTCCACCGGTCAGGAGGCGTCGGACGCGTCGGCGCAGGAGTCGACGGCTCAGCGGGCGGGGCGGAAGGCGTAGCTCGCGAGCTCGGCCACCGTGGTCCAGCCGAGCGTGCGGTAGAGCGCCTGGCCCTGGTCGCTGGCGGCCAGGATGCCGGTGCGGGCGCCGTGGTCGAGCGCGGCGTGGGCGAGGCTCCGCATCACCGCGGAGCCGAGGCCCCGCCGCTGGTGCGAATCCTGCGTGACGATCTGGTCGGCGACGGCCGTGGTCGCACCGGTCACCGCCATCCGCCCGCTCGCGGCGAGCTCTCCGTCCCCGGTCCGGACGCAGGCGACGGCGACGCGGTCCTCGACCGCGATGTCCAGCGTGTAGCCGTCCGGGACGCGGATCTGCGGCGAGCGCCGGAGCTGAACCGTCATCAGATGGCCCGGTGCGTCCGGCTCCCAGTCGGGGCCGAGCCAGCGGCCGACCGCGTCGGGGTCCAGGAAGGCCTTGATCCACACGTCCCGCGCGCCCTCGGCCGCGATCTCGGCCGCCGCCTTGCGCACGACCTCCTCGTCCGGCGCCAACAGCACGTGGCGGGCGAGGTGTCCGGGCAGGCCGACGTCCACGCGCAGCCCCCAGGGCACGGCGACGGCGTCGGGGTGCGGCGGGAGACCGTCCATCCGGCGACCCAGGCGGCGACGGTCTCGCTGTGCGGATAGGCCATGTGGACTCCCCGGGCGAAAAGGGACAGGTAATGGATGAACTCGGGAGGAGGTTATTACAGCTCGTGTCGGCGCGCCAGCACGGCACCGGCGGACTAGCGTCGCGGGCATGCGTATCGTCATCGCCGGGGGACACGGGAAGATCGCACTGCGACTGGAGCGGCTGCTGTCCGCTCGGGGCGACGAGGTCTACGGCCTGGTCCGGGCTCCCGGGCAGGCCGACGACCTGCGGGCGTCGGGAGCCGAGCCCATCGTCTGCGACCTGGAGAGCGCGAGCGTCCAGCAGTTGGCCGATGTCCTGTCCGGCACCGACGTCGCGGTCTTCGCCGCGGGCGCGGGCGGCGGCAGCCAGGCCCACCGGACGGTGCACGTGGACCGCGACGGCGCGGTGAAGTTCGTGGACGCGGCCGTACTCGCCCGCGTCCCCAGGTTCCTGATGGTCTCCTCCATGGGCGCGGCCACCCGGCCCGAGGGCATGGGCGACCAGTTCGCCCGTTACCTCCAGGCGAAGGGCGAGGCCGACGCCCACCTGACCGCCCAGCCCGGCTTGGAGTGGACCGTGCTCCGTCCCGGCGTCCTCGGCGACGAGCCCGGCAGCGGACGCGTCCGCCTCGCCGAGCACACCGGCCGCGGCGGCGTCCCCCGCGACGCCGTCGCCGCGGACCTCGCCGAGCTGACGTCGGCGCCGAGCACGGCCGGGAAGATCCTGGAACTGATCGCCGGGGAGACTCCGGTGGCGGAGGCGGTGCGCGCGGTCTCCTGACGGGGGTCTCCTGAGGCGGCTGGGCGGCTGGGCGACAGTGCCGCGCTGCGGCAAGGGAGTTGAGGCACCGTCATCCCGGCCCGGACACACGCGGCAGCCGCACCGCCAGGCCGGCCGCGGCCTCGGGCGGGTCGTGACAAGTGTCATGGGGGAGTCGTGGACGGCCGCACTCCCTCTGCCGATCCCGCCGCCGCACCATGGCGGACATGACGAACTCGACCGGCACGTCCAGCGGCCCCGTCGCCGCCACCGCCTCCGCGGAGGTCGCCCGCTCCTTCCGTCGGGCCCGGCTCTGCGCCGTCGCCTACCTGGGCCTCAGTGCCGCCACCCTGCTCGCGGCCGGCCTGCTGCACCGCCATGCCGACCTGGTCACGCCCACCGTCTGGGTCCGGGGGACCATCGTCACCGCGAGCGCCGTGCTCACCCTGGCGCTCGTCGCCCGGGCCGCCCGCGGCTCGCGCGGGGCCCACCGCCGACTGCGCCTCCTCAGCGGGGTGATGCTCACGGCGATCGTCGTGCTGCTGGCCGTGCCCGGTTCGCTGCCGCTGTGGGTCAAGGTCGAACAGGGCGTGTGCGGGCTGCTGTTGGCCGCCCTGCTGGCCCTCGTCAGCGCCGCCCGCGTCCGCGCGGCCCTCGCGGCGTCGTGAACCGGGCGGACGCGCTCCCCGCCGCTGGTGCCGGGACCGGACAGGTCCACCGGGTTGCGGCGCCCGGCACGGCACTTCCCCAGCCTTCGGCCGGGGGTGCCGCCACGCCGCGCTGTCGGGCGCGCCCAAAGTACATGCAGTACGAGGGCGACCCTCCGCTGCGTTCTTCCCCCAGCCTTCGGCCGGGGGTGCCGCCGCCACCGGACACCGCAACCCGGCGAACCTGTCCGGACACGCCACTAACATGCCCACCATGGACGGCGCAGCCGCAGACCCGGCCACCGAGCCCGCCCCCGACGCGCCGCGCTGGGCAGGCGGTTGGCGTCGGCTGCTGCTGGCGGCGGGCATGTTCGTCTACCCCGCGCTCACCGCCGCCGGGGTCGCCCAGTACAGCCGGGGCCCGGCGGCGGTCGTCGGCGGGGTCGTCGTCGGCCTGTTCTGCCTCTGCTTCCTCGGGGCGGGCGTGGCCCTGGAGCGGCGGGCGCGACCGGCGTTCCTGACGCTGCTCGCCGTGATGGCCCTGCTGACCGTGCTCGCGCTGCCCAGCGCCCACGAGTTCGGGTTCTTCCTCGCGGCCGTCGTGGTCCCGTACACGGCTGTCTTCGTGCCCCGGCTGGCCACCCCGGCCGTCGCCGGGGGCTGCCTGGCCGCGGTCCTGGTCCCCTGGGCGGTGCCCGCGTGGCACACCTCCGCCGGCTGGTACCAGGCGGCGGCCATCCTGTTCACCGCACTCACCGTGCGCGCCTTCGCCGAGACCGCCGCGGCCAACCGGGCGCTGCTGGAGGCGCGCGCCGAGGTGGCACGCCTGGCGTCCCAGGCCGAACGCGCCCGCATCGCACGGGACTTGCACGACCTGCTGGGGCACTCGCTCACCGTCATCACCGTCAAGAGCGGCCTGGCCCGCAGGATCGCCGGCACCGATCCCGTCCGGGCCGTCGCCGAGATCACCGAAGTGGAGGCGCTGAGCCGCCGGGCACTCGCGGACGTGCGGGCCGCCGTCTCGGGCTACCGCGAGGTGACGCTCGCCACCGAACTCGCCCGGGGCCGCGAACTCCTGCGCGCCGCAGGCATCCTGGCCGAACTGCCCGCCGGCACCGACCACATCCCCTCCCGGCAGCAGGAGCTGTTCGGCTGGGTGCTGCGCGAGGGCCTCACCAACGTCGTCCGCCACTCCCGCGCCACGCGGTGCACCGTGCGCGTCGAGCCCGGCCTGCTGGAGATCCGCGACGACGGCGCACCGCCCGCCCGTCCGCCGGCCACGGGCGGCGGCAACGGACTGGCAGGGCTCCGCGAGCGGGTGGCCGCCGCCGGGGGCGCGCTCGACGCCGGTCCGGCCACGCCCCAGGGCTGGCGCCTGCGCGTCCGCCTCGACTCCCAGGGAGAGAGCGCCGCGTGACGATCCGTCTGCTGCTGGCCGACGACCAGGACCTGATCCGCGCGGCCCTCGGCGCCCTGCTGGACCTGGAGCCGGACTTCGAGGTCGTCGCCTCGGTGGACCGCGGCGACCGGGTCGCGGCGGCGGCACTGGAGCACCGGCCCGACGTCGCCCTGCTCGACGTCGAGATGCCCGGCCTGGACGGCATCGCCGCGGCGGGCGTCCTCGCCGCCCGACTCCCCTCGTGCAAGGTCGTCATCCTCACCACCTTCGGCCGCGCCGGCTACCTGCGCCGCGCGATGGAGGCGGGGGCGGTCGGCTTCGTGGTCAAGGACGCGCCGCCGGAGGCGCTGGCGGACGCGGTGCGGCGGGTGATGGCGGGACAGCGCGTCGTGGACCCGGAGTTGGCCGCCGCCACGCTCGCGGCGGGCGACTCGCCGCTGACCGGCCGCGAGCGCGACGTGCTCAACGCCTCGCGCTCGGGGGCGTCGGTGGCCGAGATCGCCGGGGCACTGTTCCTGTCGGAGGGGACGGTCCGCAACTACCTCTCGTCCGCGATCGCCAAGACCGGGACCCGCAACCGCATCGAGGCCCTGCGGGCGGCCGACGAACGCGGCTGGCTCTGACAGCGCGTCAGAACCCGATACCCGGCGGACCGGTCACCAGCTGATCGAGGCCGCGACCGGCAGGTGGTCGCTGCCGGTGGCCGGGAGCACCCACGAGCGCTGCGGCGTCACGCCGCGGACCAGGATCTGGTCGATCCGCACCACCGGGAACGCCGCCGGCCAGCTGAAGCCGAAACCGTCGCCGGCCAGTTCCTGGGCGGAGCGCAGCTGTGAGGTGAGGGCGTGGAAGGCGCGGTCGTCCGTGGTGCCGTTCAGGTCGCCGAGCAGCACCACCCGCTTGCTTGGATCGGCGGCGACGGCCTTCGCGAGGGCCTGCGCGTTCCGGTCCCGGAAGACCGTCCAGAAGCCGGTGCGGGGCGTCACCCGGACGGAGCCGAGGTGCGCCACGTAGACCGCCAGCGGCCCGTGGGGCGTGGTCACCGTGGCCCGCAGCGCCCGGTTGTAGGAGAGCTTGACGGCGGCCGGCTTGGTCGCGCCCAGCGGCCCGTAGTCCATCCCGGTGTCGACCGGCCGGACGTCCGACAGCGGCAGCCGGCTCCACAGGCCGACGGTTCCCGCCACGACGTGGAACGGATACGCCGACGCCAGTTGCTTCGCGTAGGTGGCGGCGGCCTGTGGCGTCAGCTCCTCGAGCGCCAGCACGTCGGCCCCCGAGGCGGCCAGGTCCCGGGCGGTGCCGACCGGGTCGGCGTTGCCGGCGCTCACGTTGTGGCTGACCAGGGTGAGGTCCCCGCCCGGGTGGGACTTGTCGAGGAGCAGCCCGCCGAAGAGGCCCAGCCACACGGTCACCGGCAGCAGCAGCGCCACCACGGCGGACGCCGACCGCCGCCACAGCGCGCCGGCCAGCAGCACCGGGACGAACAGGCCGAACCACGGCAGGAAGGTCTCCACCAGGCTGCCGACGCTGCCGAGCCCGTTCGGGATCTCCGCGTGCAGCATCAGCAGCAGCCCGAGCAGCAGCGCCAGTACGGCGAGCACCCGCCCCCGCTGCCACGCCTCGGGCCGTGACAACGCGCCGGTCACCCTCCGACGGAGTGCGGGGAGACGGTCACCTCGGTCGGCGTCCGGGCAGTGCGTGGTCGGTGCGGAGGAGCGGGTCTGAGCCATGCCGCAAGTCAAGACGCCCGGATGTCGCGGGGGCGTATGCGAATCCCGATATGCCCGCGATACGCCGCAGCTCGTAGCGTGGACCGCATGCGCGTGCTGATCGTCGAGGACGAGCCCTACCTGGCGGAGGCCATCCGCGACGGCCTGCGCCTGGAAGCCATCGCGGCCGACATCGCCGGCGACGGCGACACCGCGCTGCAACTGCTGGACGTCAACGCCTACGACATCGCCGTCCTCGACCGCGACGTCCCCGGGCCCTCGGGCGACGAGATCGCCGCCCGCATCGTCGCCTCCGGCACCGGCATGCCGATCCTGATGCTGACCGCGGCCGACCGGCTCGACGACAAGGCCTCCGGATTCGCGCTGGGCGCGGACGACTACCTCACCAAGCCCTTCGAGCTGCGGGAGCTCGCGCTGCGGCTGCGCGCCCTGGACCGCAGGCGCGCCCACAGTAGGCCGCCGGTGCGCGAGTTGGCGGGGCTGCGCCTGGACCCGTTCCGCCGGGAGGTCTACCGGGACGGCCGCTATGTGGCGCTGACGCGCAAGCAGTTCGCGGTGCTGGAGGTCCTCGTGGCCGCCGAGGGCGGCGTCGTCAGTGCCGAGGAACTCCTGGAGCGCGCCTGGGACGCGAACGCCGACCCGTTCACCAACGCGGTGCGGATCACCGTCTCGGCGCTGCGCAAGCGCCTCGGTGAGCCCTGGATCATCGCGACCGTGCCGGGTGTCGGCTACCGCATCGACGCCCAGCCGGCGTCGACGACTGATGACGAGGGAGGCGGGCGTGGATAGGACCCCCGGGCCGAGCGTGCGGCTCAGGCTCACGCTCAGCTACGCCGGATTCCTGATGCTGGCCGGCGTCCTGCTGCTGGCCGCCGTATGGCTGTTCCTGCTGCGTTACGTCCCCGAGCGGGCGCTGATCGTCCCCGACGGCACCAGCACCCTCACCCACGGGGTGTTCCCCGTCCGGTCCAACCTGCTGCGCGTGTTCGCCCCGAGGGCGGCCGCGGTCCTCGGGTTCCTGCTGGTGCTCGGCCTCGGGGGCGGGTGGCTCCTCGCGGGCCGGATGCTCGCACCGCTGACCCGGATCACCGAGGCCACCCGCCTCGCCTCGGCCGGCTCGCTGTCCCACCGCATCCGACTGCCGGGCCGCCAGGACGAGTTCCGCGAGCTCGCCGACGCCTTCGACGCGATGCTCGGCCGACTGGAAGCCCATGTCGCCGACCAGCGCAGGTTCGCCGCCAACGCCTCGCACGAACTGCGCACCCCGCTGGCCATCTCGAAGGCGCTGCTCGACGTGGCCCGCACCGATCCCGACCAGGACACCGGCGAGATCCTCGAACGCCTCCACACCGTCAACGCCCGGGCCATCGACCTCACCGAGGCACTGCTCCTGCTCACCCGCGCCGAACAGCGGTCCTTCGCCCGCGAGCGCGTCGACCTTTCCCTGCTGGCGGAGGAGGCCACCGAGACGCTGCTCCCGCTCGCGGAGAAGCACGGCGTCACCGTCGAGACGTCCGGCGACTTCACACCCGCGCTCGGGTCCCCCGCGCTGCTGCTGCAGCTGACCACGAACCTCGTGCACAACGCCGTCGTGCACAACCTGCCGACCGGCGGCGCGGTCCGGGTCACCACCGCGGTCCGGTCCGGGGCGGCGCTGCTCACGGTGGAGAACACGGGCGAACAGCTCACCCCCCAGCGGGTGTCGACCCTCACCGAACCGTTCCAACGCGGCTCCGAACGTACCCGCGGCGACCACCCGGGCGTCGGCCTCGGCCTGGCCATCGCCACCGCCATCACCGACGCCCACGACGGCCGACTCACCCTCACGCCCCGCCCCGACGGCGGCCTCCGCGTCACGGTCGAGCTCCCCACCGCAGGTCCGGTGGACCACAACCCCGGTGGCTGACGGCGCACCGGCCGGGGCAACGGCCGGGCGTCCGCGGGGCGTTCAGGCCGGCAACGCCCGCGTGAAGGCGTTGCCGAACTTGCCTGCGGGGTCCAGCTCCTGACGCAGGGCCAGGAAGTCCGCCAGGCGCTCGTAGTGGGCGGCGCCCTGCGGGGAGAGGGAGACCTTGCCCCAGTGGGGGCGGGCGCCCAGCGGGAGCAGGGCGCGCTCGACGGCCGCCAGTGCGGGGGTCACCGCGGTGGGATCGGGCTTCCAGGTGAAGTGGAAGGCCACCGACGCGCGCCCGTACGAGGGGCTGAGCCACAGGTCGTCGGCGGCCACCGTGCGCACCTCGGAGATGTGCAGCACCGGGGCCAACCGGGCGCCCAGCGCCCGCAGTTCGGCGACGGCCGCCGGGGCCGCCGCGCGCGGGAGCAGGAACTCGGACTGGAGCTCCTCGCCGCTGCTCGGGGTGAACTCGGGGCGGAAGTGCGGCAGCCGCTCGTGCCAGGGGCCCGGAACGCCCAGCTGCGCGGTGCAGTTGACGGTGGGCATGCCCGGCACGGGGTGCTCCGGCCCCTCGGCGGGGCGCGCCCCCGGGACGGCGGCGGCCGGGCTGCCGTCGTCGAGTTGCTTGACCCACACCCGGCCGGTGTCCGAGCCCCAGTCGGTGAACAGGCTGACGCTGTAGCCGGCGGCGTGGATCTCGTCGAGGTGGGCGGCGTAGTCGCCCAGGGAGAGGCCGACATGGACGTACTGCCGCACGTCGAAGGCGGGCACCACGGACAGCGTCAGCGCGGTGACGATGCCCAGCGCGCCGAGGTGGACGACCGTGCCGGGGTGGTCGAGGACGCGCAACTCGCCGTCGGCGCCGACCAGTTCGAGAGAGCGCACGGCGGCGGAGAGGGACGCGTTCGCGTCGCCCGAGCCGTGGGTGCCGGTGGCCGTGGCGCCCGCGACGGAGATGTGGGGGAGGGAGGCCAGGTTGCCCAGGGCGAGGCCGGCGGCCTGGAGGGCGACGGCGAGCTCGGCGTAGCGGGTGGCGGCGGAGACGGTGACGGTGCGCGCCCCCGCATCGATGTCGATGCGGGTGGGCAGGCCGTCCAGGAGCACCAGGTCGCCGTCCGTGTCGGCGACGGTGCTGAACGAGTGGCCGCTGCCCAGCGCCCGGATCCGGTCGCTGCCGCGGACCAGCTCCTGCAGTTCGGCCACTGCCCGCGGCCGGTGGACGGCACGGGCGCCGAAGGTGAGGTTGCCTGCCCAGTTGGTCAACGAGCCGGTGGTCGTCATCAGTTCACACCCAGGGTCGGTCAGGTTTCGAAGGGGGTCCGGCCCGGCGCACCGCCACGCGGGTGCGCCGGGCCGGGAGCCTGCGGGACGCGGCTCAGCGTGCGCCGAGCAGGTGCTCCAGCGCCAGCTGGTCCAGCTGCTCGAAGGCCATGCCGCGCTGCGCGGCGGCCTCGACGTCGAAGTCCTCGAAGGCGGAGCGGTCCGCGAGCAGCGCGGCCAGGCCGTCCTCCGCGGTCCGCGCGGCCAGCTGGTCCAGGCGGGAGGCGGCGAGCGCGGCCTGGACCTCCGGGTCGGCGCGGAAGGCCAGTGCCTTCTCCTTCAGCAGCAGGTAGTTCTGCATGCAGCCGGCGGCCGAGGCCCAGACACCGTCGAAGTCCTCGGTGCGCGGCGGCTTGAAGTCGAAGTGGCGCGGACCCTCGTAGCCGGCCGACTCCAGCAGGTCGACCAGCCAGAAGGCCTGGCGCAGGTCGCCCGCGCCGAAGCGGAAGTCCTGGTCGTACTTGATCCCGGACTGGCCGTTCAGGTCGATGTGGAACAGCTTGCCGTGCCACAGGGCCTGCGCGATGCCGTGCGGGAAGTTGAGCCCGGCCATCTGCTCGTGGCCGACCTCGGGGTTGAGGCCGACGCGGTCGGCGTACTCGAGCTCGTTGATGAAGGCCAGGGCGTGGCCCACGGTCGGCAGCAGGATGTCGCCGCGCGGCTCGTTCGGCTTGGGCTCGATCGCGAAGCGCAGGTCGTAGCCCTGCTCGGTGACGTACTGGCCGAGCAGGTCGAAGGCCTCCTTCAGCCGGTCCAGCGCCACCCGGACGTCCTTGGCCGCGCCCGACTCGGCGCCCTCGCGGCCGCCCCAGGCGACGTAGGTGGTGGCGCCCAGCTCGGCGGCCAGGTCGATGTTGCGGATGGTCTTGCGCAGCGCGTAGCGGCGCACGTCCCGGTCGTTGGCGGTGAAGGCGCCGTCCTTGAAGACCGGGTGGGTGAACAGGTTGGTGGTGGCCATCGGGACCTTGAGCCCGGTGGCGTCCAGGGCGGCGCGGAAGCGCTTGATGTGCTCCTCGCGCTCGCTGTCGGAGGACCCGAAGGGGATCAGGTCGTCGTCGTGGAAGGTCACGCCGTACGCGCCCAGCTCGGCCAGACGGTTGACGGTCTCGACCGGGTCGAGGGCCGGACGGGTGGCGTCGCCGAAGGGGTCGCGGCCCTGCCAGCCGACGGTCCACAGACCGAACGTGAAACGGTCCTCGGGGGTGGGGGTCATGCGGCTCATGCGGCTCTCCTTCTGTGCGCCACGGTGGCGGGGGCTGTGCGGGTGCCCGAGGGGGCGCCCCAAGGGCTATTCGTAATGCCAGAAAACAAATTAGTATGCGCGGGTCAGAACGACAAGGGACACGAGGGAGAGACCTGGATGGGCGCGCAGCGAGTCGTGATCGGCGTCGACAGTTCGACGCAGTCCGCCAAGGCACTCGCCGTCGACGTGGAGACGGGCGAGGTAGTGGGCCAGGGCCGGGCCGGGCACACGGTCAGCGGCACCGGCGGGGCGCGCGAGAGCGACCCGCGGCAGTGGTGGTCCGCGTTCGCCGAGGCCGTCGCCGCGACCGGCTGGGCGGACCGGGCCGAGGCCGTCTCGGTGGGCGGCCAGCAGCACGGCCTGGTCACCCTGGACGCGGACGGCGCGCCGGTGCGGCCCGCGCTGCTCTGGAACGACGTCCGCTCGGCCCCGCAGGCCGCGCGGCTCGTCGAGGAGCGCGGCGCGCAGTGGTGGGCGGAGCGGGTCGGCAGCGTGCCCGGCGCCTCCTTCACCGCCGCCAAGTGGGCCTGGCTCCGCGAGAACGAGCCGGAGGCGGCCGCGGCCACCGCGCAGGTCCGCCTGCCGCACGACTTCCTGACGGAGCGCCTGACCGGCGAGGGCACCACCGACCGCGGTGACGCCTCCGGCACGGCGTGGTGGACGGGGGAGGGCTATGACCCCGAGATCCTGGCCGCGCTCGGGCTGACCGAGCGTCAACTGCCGCGGGTGCTCGCCCCGGGCGAGGCCGCGGGCAAGGTGCGCGCGGGCGGCCCGCTGCGCGAGGGCGCGCTGGTCGCCCCGGGCACGGGCGACAACATGGCCGCCGCGCTGGGCCTCGGCCTGGCCCCCGGCACCCCGGTGCTCAGCCTGGGCACCTCCGGGACCGTGTACGCGGTGACCCGGGGCCGTCCGCAGGACCCGAGCGGGACGGTGGCCGGCTTCGCGGACGCGCTCGGCGGCTGGCTGCCACTCGCCTGCACGCTCAACTGCACGCTGGCGGTGGACCGGGTGGCGGCGCTGCTCGGACGGGACCGCGAGGACGTCGAGCCGGGCGGCTCGGCGGTCGTCCTCCCCTACCTGGACGGCGAGCGGACGCCCAACCTCCCGTACGCGGCCGGGCTCTTCCACGGCGTGCGCCACGACACCACCGCCGGGCAGCTGCTGCAGGCGGCGTACGACGGCGCGGCGTACTCGCTCCTCGCCGCGCTGGACGACGTCCTGCGGGCGGGCGGGGAGCCCGCGGACGACGGACAGCCCCTGCTGCTCATCGGCGGTGGCGCACGCGGCAACGCCTGGCAGCAGACGGTGCGCCGGCTCTCCGGGCGGCCGGTGCAGGTGCCGCGGGCGCAGGAGCTGGTGGCGCTGGGGGCGGCGGCGCAGGCCGCTTCGCTGCTGACCGGGGAAGCCCCTGACCAGGTCGCGCGCCGCTGGGGCACGGCCTCCGGCCCGGTCCTCGACCCCCTGCCCCGCGACACGGAGACCCTGGACCGGCTGGCGCTGACGCTGCGTCAAGCGGCACCTTTGCTGGGCCGGTAACCAGGCAGCCGGTCAGGGGCGCGAGTGCGCCGGACAGGAGCAACCGGGCAGCCCCGTGGGGGGCGCGAGGAACTGCGCGAGCAACACACCACTCGGGGAGGTCCGGCCCCATCTGCGGACGAACCCCCGTGGGGGGGTGTGTTGCTCGTGCAGTTCCTCGCGCCCCTGAGGGGTTGCCGGGTAGGTGGCGTGCCGTGCCGCGGGCGTCCGGTGGGGGCAGCGGCCGGTGCCGGGGCAGGGGGCGGGTAACCTGCTGCGACAGTTCAGAGGCATCCTCCGGAAGGAAGAATCCGACCGTGCGTGACACGTTGCCGGCGCGGCCGGCGTCCCAGCAGGGGATGCGGCGGCAGAACCTGTCCCTCGTGCTGGGCACCGTCGGCGCGCAGGGTCCCCTGTCGCGAGCGGACGTGGCCGCCCGCACCGGGCTGACCAGGGCCGCCGTGTCCAGCCTCGTGGACGAGCTGCAGGCCAACGGCCTGATCGAGGAGCACGAGGCCACCCCCAGCGGCCGCGTCGGGCGTCCCGGCCGCGGGCTCGTCGTCAGCGACCACGGCCCCGCCGGGCTCGGGCTGGAGGTCGGGGTGGGGCACCTCGGCGTCTGCCTGGTGGACCTCCGCGGCGAGGTGCGGGCCTGGAGGCAGGTGGAGGCGGACAACCAACACCGGTCCCCGGAACGGGTGTTGGCCGATCTCGCCGAGCTCGTCGGCGCCACCTCGGCCGACGGCCTGCGGCCCGTGGGCGCGGTCCTGGCCGTGCCCGGTCTGCTCGCCGACGCCCCCGGCACCGTGGCGCACGCGCCCAACCTCGGCTGGCACGACGTGGACCTGGCCGAACTCTGGGCCCGCAGCGCGCCGCCGGGAACCCCGGCGCTGTCCCTGGAGAACGAGGCCAACCTCGGAGCCCTCGCCGAACTGTGGGAGAACCCCGAGGCCCGGGACTTCGTGCACGTCTCCGCCGAGGCGGGCATCGGTGCCGCGCTGGTCATCGACGGGCGGCTGTTCCGCGGCGCCCGCGGCTGGGCCGGTGAGCTCGGCCACGTCCCGGTCCGCCCCGACGGACCCCACTGCGCCTGCGGCGCCCGGGGCTGCCTGGAGCAGTACGCGGGCGAAGCCGCGGTGCTGCGCGCGGCCGGGATCGAGACGGACGGCCGCGACGGCGTCCCCCAGCTCCTCGAACGCGCCGAGCGGTCCGAGCCGCGCGCGCTGGAGGCGCTCCGCACGGCCGGGGAGGCACTGGGCATCGCGCTCACGGGGGCCGTCCACCTCGTCGACCCGCAGGCCCTCGTCCTCGGCGGCGCCTACGCCGAGCTCGCGCCCTGGCTGCTGCCGGCCATGCGCGCCGAGCTCACCGCCCGGGTCGCCGTCCGGCCCTGGAGCGCCGACGCGCTGACGGCGTCCGCGCTGGGCCGACGTGGACCGCTGCTCGGCGCGGCGCGTCTGACCGTCCGTCGGATCCTGGCCGACCCGATCGGTGTACTGGGCTGAGCGCCCGTACTCCGTAGGGGTGCCCCGACAGGGCGCTATCGCATGGACGAGATAGTGTGACGCATGTGACGGACACTTACCTCGCCCGTATCGGCAAGCTCATCCGTACCGCCCGCCTGCACCGGGGTTTGACGCAGAGTCAGCTCGCCGAGGCACTGGGGACCAGCCAGAGCGCGGTCAACCGAATGGAGAGCGGCCAGCAGAATCTCAGCCTTGAGATGGTCGCCCGTATCGGCGGCGCGCTCGACAGCGAGATCGTCTCGCTCGGCTACGCCGGCCCCATGCACCTGCGCGTCGAGGGCGGCCGCCGGCTGTCCGGCGCGATCGACGTGCGCACCAGCAAGAACGCCTGCGTCGCGCTGCTGTGCGCCTCATTGCTGACGACGGGTCGGACGACGCTGCGCGGCGTCGCCAGGATCGAGGAGGTCTACCGGATCCTGGAGGTGCTGGGCAGCATCGGCGTCCGCTCGCGCTGGATCAACGACGGCGCGGACCTCGAACTCACCCCGCCCGCACGGCTCTCGCTCGACGACATGGACGCCGACGCGGCCCGCCGGACCCGCAGCGTACTCATGCTGCTCGGGCCGCTGCTGCACCTGTCCGACCGCTTCCGCATCCCCTACGCGGGCGGCTGCGACTTGGGCACCCGCTCGGTGGCCCCCCACCTGAGCGCGCTGCGCGCGTTCGGACTGCACGTCACCGCCACCGACGGCAGCTACCACGCGAGCGTGGAGGCGAGCGTCAGCCCGCAGCGGCCCATCGTGCTGACCGAGCGGGGCGACACCGTCACCGAGAACGCGCTGCTGGCGGCGGCCCGCAACCCCGGGACCACGGTGATCCGCAACGCCAGCCCGAACTACATGGTCCAGGACCTGTGCTTCTTCCTGGAGTTGCTGGGCGTGCGGATCGAGGGCATCGGCACGACGACGCTGGTCGTGCACGGCAAGGCGGACATCGACTGCGACGTGGACTACGCCCCGGCGGAGGACCCGGTCGAGGCGATGAGCCTGCTGGCGGCGGCGGTGGTGACCGGCTCCGACCTGACGATCCGTCGGGTGCCGGTGGAGTTCCTGGAGATCGAGCTCGCCGTGCTGGAGGAGATGGGCCTCGAGTACGAGAGCACGCCCGAGTACACCTCCAGGAACGGGCGGACCCGGCTGACCGACCTGACGGTGCACCCGTCCAAGCTCACCGCTCCCACGGACAAGATCCACCCGATGCCGTTCCCCGGCATCAACATCGACAACGTGCCCTTCTTCGCCGTGATCGGCGCGGCGGCGAACGGGACGACGCTGATCCACGACTGGGTCTACGAGAACCGGGCCATCTACCTCACGGAGCTGACCCGGCTCGGCGCGGACGTCAAACTGCTGGACCCGCACCGGGTTCTGGTCCAGGGCCCGGTGCGGTGGCGCCGCAACGAGCTGGTGTGCCCGCCCGCGCTGCGCCCCGCGGTGGTCATCCTGCTGGCCATGCTGGCCGCGGAGGGCACGTCGGTGCTGCGCAACGTCTATGTCATCAACCGGGGTTACGAGGACCTGGCGGAACGGCTCAACTCCGTGGGCGCGAGGATCGAAACCTTCCGCGACATCTGACGCCGCCACGGTCAGCCCCACCTACCCGGGGGCGCGGGGACACTTCGCGAGGGCGATCCGGCACCCGCCCAGGGGCGCGGGGACACTCCGCGAGGGCGATCCGGCACCCGCCCAGGGGTGCGGGGACACTCCGCGAGGGCAACCCGGCACCCACCCAGGGGCGCGAGGAACTGCGCGACCGGCCCACCACTCGGGGAGGTCCGGCCTCGTGTGCGGGACGGACCTCCCCGGGAGGTTGGTTGCTCGCGCAGTTCCTCGCGCCCCTGACGGGGCTGCCGGGCCGCTGTCAGAGATCGAAGCTGCGGGTCACGCCCGCGATGCGGGCGTGGTCACCGGGGCCCGGCGCGGTCCAGGTCCGGTCGGCGACCCGCAGCGACGGCGTCGTCAGCGAGTCGAGGAACTCGTTGCCGCCGAGGACCAGGAAGTCGTCCAACTCCCCGTCCACCAGGCGGAGCAGGGCCGCGCCGCCCCGGGCGGCCGTGACGGCCACCCGGCGGCCGCCTCGCAGGTCGATCTCGACCGGGCCCTCGTTGTCGCTCTGCACCAGGACGGTCAGGAAGCCGGTGCCGCCGTCGTCGCTCCCGCGCCAGTACGCGTCCGCTCGTCCGGCGGTCACCCGCGCCGGCGCAGGCGGCAGGGCGACGCCGTCGCCGGGCGCCCA